>NZ_JAYSSZ010000268.1:0-7164 GCF_043720215.1 Flavobacterium sp.
CAAAATTAAGTCCGCAGACTGAACCACGCCTAAATCATCACGATAAAATATTTTTTTATCTTTCTGATTAATAGCAATTTCCCCATCTAATAAAGATGAGGGAACGGACAAAGCCGTATTACTTCTTTTTATTTTAATTGGATTTGCCATTTTTTAAAAAGAACCTCCGTCGATAGTTGAATTTTCGTCTAATTTCGTACCTACCAATGCTGTAAGCGCAACTACGCCAGCTTCGTCATTTTGCATTTGTGTAGCAAGTTCCATAAGCGTATTTAACGCTTCGGGGGCTGAACCAACTAATGTACTAATGGCGTTGTCTGTATATGTTTTTACAAAAGCCGTTGTTGCAATACTGTTAGAATTGTCAGATTGTAAAGGCGTTGGAGCGGTTGGATTGCCTGTTAAAATAGCATCTACAAACGCACTAAACCCACCTAAAAAAACAACTGTCGAAACATCTGTTTTTATATATAAATTTTTGTCGGGAATTACAACACAAAGCTCTCCTACTTGTAAGTCTGTTACAACTGGCGCACCAGTTGTAAGTTTTCTTTTTATTCTTATTACGCTCATATTCGTTTTATTTAAGATATTGTTCCGCCATCTAAATCATTGGAATTGTTATTACTACTTACTTCAAAAAAAAAATTATTAATTAAGTCAATTATATAGTTGTCTATATTTACATAAGGCTGCAATAAACTTCGCCCATAAAGAGAGGCACTAGGAAACGGAGGTAAAGACATAAACGGGTTTATATCTTCAATATTTATAACAATGCCCCTATCTTGGTTATTCCCGATAGCACTTTTTATAATGATATTGTTATTATTTGAAATGTCTTTTGTAACGTTTTGGTTTGGTTGTAGCGAGTAAATTATTTTATCCGCTATAACCTCTCTAATCGTTACGTTTCCGTTATTTTCTTTCTTAAAATAAATACTTTCAGCCATAATTTATTTTTTTGCAACTGGTTTTTTTGTAACTTTCTTTACTATTTTACCGCCTTTTTTGGTTACAAAACCTTTCTTTTGTGTTCCGTCCTTTTTACGAAGTCCCGTAACGCTAAACGCTTTTGCGCATAGTGTACGTAGTCCTTTTGTGGCTGGGGCTTTTAAGCCAATTGTCGCTTTAACTTCCTTAAATGTTTTTGACGCTCGCATTTCTTTTATTACCTTTTCTTTTGCTTCTGCTTCCGATTCTGCAATAATATTTTTCGCTACCATTAATCTACCGCTTGTTGTTACATAAACAACGTCAAAATGTTTTTTCATAATTTGTGGTTTTTTTAATCCTTTATTTTCGTTTTGTAAAAATGCTTTTTGGTTGTCTATTAATATTTGCAAATTTCTTTTTTGTTCCGATGTTCTAGCGTTATCACGCTTTTTTACTAAATCATTTATTTTGTCTTGTGTTGTCATTTTAATTTTCTAATCTAAAAGCTGTTATTACTTTGTACGTTGCAATATCTATTATCTCACACACATAAATTACTGGTTGTTTTTCATTACTTCTCCAGTAAATTAAACTTGAAGAAAAACCATTTTTTTTACAAATTTCACGTACCCTTTTTTTAATTTTATTTTTTGTTAAGACTAAATTAATTTCAGATGGTAAAAATAATTTTCTTTCAAAAATCCTTTTTTTTGCGTGATTTGAAATAATAAACTCCATTTTAATTAATGCTAAATGATAGTAATTTGTTTATTTGCTCTAGTGTATTTTCTAAACCGTCGGTACTTTCTGTTTCTGAATTTTCCGCAACCAGTTTGCCGTTATAAATATTAAAATGCAATCCGTCTAGCGGTTTGTTTTGGTAACGATTTTTGTCTGCATAAATGTAATTATCTCGGTAATCCGCTTCTTTTTTTGTAAACAAAACAATATCGGCATCAAACTGGGATTTAGAACCGCCACGCATTTTGCCGTCGGTTGTTTGCTGGAAAATGACAATAAATAATTTTCCGTTGTATTTTTTTCGTAAATCCTTGTCAACTTCAAAACCCTTAACCATTTCTTGCATTTTTGTATAACTATCAATAACAATTACATCGTTATTTTCTACTAATGCGTGCAATTCTTGTAAATTTGTTATCTCTGGACTTTCAATGTTGTTTAAAGCCGTTTGGTTAAGGTATTGTTTTGCCTTGTCGAAGTATAACACACTTTCGGGGTGTTCCTCGATACTGGCGTGTCCTACCTTATAATTTTGTGCTAGGGCGTTCATAAACTGAAAACACATTCTAGTTTTCATACTTCCCTGTCCTCCAGTAAGCGATATAAAAACGCTTTCTTTTTGTTTGCGTTCTACTTTGCCTAAAAAACTGGAAATATCTTTGTTGCCAATGGTAAAATATTCGGCTACGGCTGGCTTGTTTGCCATTTTGTACGCTAATGATTGACGGTTTGTGGCAACTGGTTTAGGAATATTTAATCCGTTTTCAGAATTATTTTTATTTTTGGTATTATTTTTGTTATCTTTGTTGTTAGAAAGTGGTTTAATTTCACCGTCTTTAGGATTGCCGATTTTCTGCACCTCACTGAAATTGCCACTTTTTTTAATCTTTCCCACTTCAAAACTTTTAAATTTTGTTTTTCTCTGAATATCTAAAATTACCGATATTCTAACGTGGCGTTTTATTCCGTCAATCGTAATTTTAGATTTAAAATTTAAAAAACCTAAAACATCTTTGCTGTCACTGTTTTTTCTTAATCCAAAATTATTATAAGTAGAATTTTTTATTAATTCTTCTAGGTGTTCGATAACCGCCACTTTTTCAGAATAAATAGGTTTTAATATTTTACGCCCAGCGTTTGCGGTAAAAAAAACTTCTTTTAAAGCATTTTTTATAGCTACTTTTTTACCTTTTAAATTTTTATTGTAATAATCAATTGTAAAATTTCTTAATTCAGTAACGCTCATTTTTTTAAATGTTTCGGTACTAATTTCTAAACCGCCAAACAGTCCAACCTGATTACTTCCTGCACTTGTATAACTTCCTTTTTTTCGGGACAAATCAATTAGTTTACTTTGATAAATTTTTATTTCATTATTGTATTTGTCAATGGCTTTTTCTAGTGCTTTTATTACTAAATTATAATCCTTGTCTTTCGGGTTTATAAAATCTTTATGGGTAGGGTTTTTAATCCTGTCTATTAGATTTTGTTTGTTAGCAATTGCCGTTTCTATTTGTGTTTGTAATTCTTTGTATTCGCTATCATATGCGTTTTCGCCCTCTGTTTTATTTTTAAAACGAGCTAAATTTAGCGTATCGCCATAATGAAACAATAAGCCTGTATTTGCGGTTATTATATGCAAAAAATCGGCTTTGGTTTTTATGCGTAAAGACTGGTTTTTATCTTGCAAAAATTTAAACATTTCAACTTCGTTAGCATCGTTTAATTTGCCAAAAAACTGTTTACGAGCTTCGCCTATCCAGTCTGCCATTTTTTCAATAATTGTAGCGTTTTGTTTGTCGGGCGTTTCTCCTAGGCTATCTAATGTTTGTAGCATCAATCCTTTTGGGTTCAGAAAACTTAAATTAAGAATATAATTTGCGTTTTTGCCCTCGATTTTTTTTGCTTCGTCAAAAATTTCTTTTTTTTCTTTTGGGCTTGTGTTTTGTAGTTTTTCTCTCCAAATTTTAGCCCGTTCTTGTGGTAATTCTAGGCTTCGGTTTGCGTTGCTTTCTACTTTGGCATATTGCACGGCTTCGGCTTCTGTCCCATTAAAGAACTTTGCCATAATACTTTTTTTGCCTAATCTTTTTATAGCTTCAAAGCGGTGGTGTCCTGCTAAAACAAAATCTTTTTTTAGTTTGGTATCGTGCCATATTACAATTGCATCAAACTTATTCGATGAATAATTTTTTATAATTTGAGTTAAAATATGTTCGTTTAGTTTGTTTCGATTTTGGAAACGCTTTTCATCGGTAAAAATTTTGGTTACTGGAAGATCTAAAACATCTACTGATTTTGTAGCTACTTTTCTAACTTCTTTTTTTACTTTCGCTGGCGTTTCTTTTAAAATACGTTTTGCTACTTTACTTTTTGTAGTTTTTTCTTGAAGTTTAGCCGTTACTAGAGTTTCTACGTTTGCCACTTCACGGCTTACTTTCGCTTCAACTTTTACTATTTTTCCAAAATGAAATTTATAGCCTTTTTTCAGTCGTCCGCAATCGTCTAGGGCTTCTTTGTATTCGCCAGTATGTTGTAATCCGTTTAGTCCTGCTTCTTTGTATTCCTTGATAGTCAAGTGAAACAAGTCTTTGTCAGGAAAGGTATTTAACACTTTCGATAACCTAAAAACTATCTCGGTGTTATTTTCTGCTTTAGCACAAACAAGTAAAGACTCTATTTCCTCACGGCTAGAATCTCTATTGTTTAAATCGTTAAATCTTGCTATTACACTCATTATCTAATTTTATATTCTGCACCCAAAATACTTACTATGGCTTCAAATTTTAAGTTTTTTAGCGTTAGTAATTTGTAGTTTACTATGTTTATAATACTGCCTTGCAAATCGAGAACAAACGGCACGTTTCGTAACGTATAATTACCATTTGCAGGAACTACAATTTTTCCCACGTTTGGCGTGGCAACTCCTATGGCTTTTCCTGTTGCATCTAAAATTATAATGCGTTGTAGTTTTGCTACTACTCCGTTTATCTCGAAAGAATCCGTAAGCGGATTGGCAAAGCTTAAATCACAATTAAATTTTAGTTGTGGTTTAAAATCGTTCCAATCTAATTTTAAAGCACTTAAACCAGTAGGCAAAATTTTTATACTATCAAATTGCTTTGTTAGTTTGTCTATTTTTTGTTTTACTAAAACATATCCAACCGCTCCAGTTACTAGACCGATTGCTATTACTTTTTTTATACTCATGCGTAAAACATTTTTACAATTCTGAAAACTCCAAATGCAATTGCACCAGCACCGATATAAGCTAAAATTTGAATCCATTTAGGCACATACCTCACTGGAATTTCTTTTACAGATACTTCTTTTAAAACTTCTGTTTTATAATTATGATTACTGGTTACTTCCGTTGTTGTTGCCCCTAGTTTTGTGTAGGCAATGAGTTCTTTTCGTAACTTATCGTAATAAACCCCGAAAGAATTATCGCCCGATGTTTTTTTAGAATTAATTTGCAATAGTAACTCATCTATCTTGGCGTTTGTAATGCTATCACATTCGGGCTTTGACGTTTTTACGTTGTGAATCAATATTTTTAAGCTATCGATAACCGCTAAATTATTATCGGTGGTTTTTTCTTTTATAATTTCGATTGTTTTTTCTGTTTCTTTAGTATTTGTGCTTATAATTGGCTTGGCTTTACAACCTACAACCGCTATTGACAAACCTATAAATAAGATGCTTATTTGTAATTTATTAGAAAAAAATGTTTTTAGACTGTCAAAAATACTATCTACCAGTTCCTCTACATTTTCGTACAAATTACCACTCATAGAACCGCCCCAAACACATAAAACCATAACTAATAAAATAGGAAAATGTAAAAAGTATTCGTTTAGTTCATATACTGTTACAGCAACTAAAAGCGAAACTATAAACTCTGCAAAAAATCTACTTATTCTCCATTTGTTAGGCTCGTTAGGTTCTTTATAAATTTTGATAAATGCACCAAAAAAAGCGGTTGCTAATAACATTGAAAAAAATTGCAATTGATACTCGTGCGACTGAAACCAGTTGTTTACTTTTAGTATTATTTTATTCATTTGTAGTAAGTTTATGTAAAAGGGTTTTTATTTTTGGGATTTTGGTAATTAAAAAGATTGTTCCAAAAACCAGTATTAGGCTTCCTGCTTTCCATTTTAACTCGGCGGACTGGGCGGAATTTTTTTTTTAATAACTCCAAAGTTATTTTTTGGGCTTTGAAGTAATTAGTTTTAATAGTTCTGTCTTCCAGTCCGTTTGTACCACCATTTACACCAATAGTAACACTCTTTATACTGTCTTTATCGGCAAATTTATTTAGATTTCCCCACGAACTTCCTCTAGTCCAATACCAACAAGCAATATCTATTGAAATGTCTAACCTAGAGGCTAAATCGGGATTAGAAACAATATCAACACCCGAATAGTCCTTATATCTTTGATAATTTCCACGCCCTGTTAATTGTATTAAACCACGCCCCCGAAATTTATATCCATCGCCAGCCAATTTATTACCTAAATACTTGTGGTTTTGGTATTTTCTTTGAGCATCTTTAACGGTTATTTTTTCAACATCTGCCGAAAAATTTGCGCTTTCGTGTGCTAACTGACCTAAAAAATGAGCAATACGCAAAGGCGTATTGATCCCATATTTTGTCATAGAATTTAAAAAAAGTCCTGCGTTTGAAAATAAAAAACTCATATCGTCATTTTTTGTGGTTGTGGGGCTGGGTTTTTATCTGTAATTAATAATATCGAAATTATCAATTGTGTAAAAAGCAACCCTATTTTTGTGTTTGTAGTCATAGCAAAAAATTTATTTTATTAACGCTACGTTTTTGTGTGCAACCCATAACAAACGGTTTACGCCTAAAAATGTGTTTTCAACAACATATCTTACCGTTCCGTTGCTTGCGTTTTTTAAAACTGATTTTATAACTCCGATTTTGTCGCCAAAATCTAAACCTGTAATTTTATTTGTACCGTTGGTAAAATAAGTTCCGTCCGCTTTTACTTGCACATCTTGTGCGGTAAATCCCGAACGAATGTTTACCATTATTCTTTGTCCTTTTGTAAACGGACTTTCTGCCGTTGCTGATTCAACTGGTTTTACTGGCGTTGCTTGTTTTGTTTTAAAAAAATTAAACAAACTAATCTGATTTACGCCTCTTGCTTTTTGTAAGGCGGTAAGTGTTTGATTTCCGAATTTTCCGTCGGCACTCACTTTTAATTCGGTTTGCAAGGCTTTTACTTCGTTTCCTTTGCTACCAAATTTTAATATCTTATAAATGTCTTTTCCTGTTGCGGTTGTACTAGCATTTGCGTTGCCGTTATAACTAGGCGTAGCCGATGCAGGAATTTGAGCAGGCTCTACAACTTCGTGCGGAACATCTAACGTTTGTTGCTCTTTTTTCTTTTTGTTTTTATACCAAAATAAACCTAATGTACCAAGTGCTAGAACTCCAGCACCAATAAGCATTTTAT
>NZ_JAYSSZ010000269.1:0-7140 GCF_043720215.1 Flavobacterium sp.
AAAAAATTAAATTTTGGTTTTAATATTGGAGCTGGTTATGAATTACCAGTAGGAGTATTTTTTCAAGCACGATATACAATTGGGTTAACTGATTTTGCAAATAATGCAAACTTCTTGGCAGGAAGAGATTCTGCAGGAGATAGAATTATTGATACTGGAAATCCTACTGTTGATAGTAAATACGATAATACTTCATTCAAATCTTCTAATTTACAATTATCAGTAGGTTACAAATTCTAATCGAAAAATTAGATTTTATATAATTAACCACGCCATTGGCGTGGTTTTTTTATATACAAAAATAGCTTTACTTTGCAGTAATGAACTGGAGTAACTACATAAAAAATTTTAGATCATATCTAAAAATCGAAAGAGGATTATCTAAAAACTCTATAGATAATTATACACTTGATATTGAAAAATTATGTGGTTATTTATTAGAAAATAATATGACTGTTTCTCCAGTAAAAATTGGAGAAGAAACGATTCAGCAATTTATTTATGAAATTTCTAAAAGTGTTAATCCACGTTCGCAAGCAAGAACTATTTCTGGGTTAAAAAGTTTTTTTAACTATCTTATTTTTGAAGATTATAGGCCAGACAACCCACTTGAGCTTATTGAAACGCCAAGATTAGGACGAAAATTGCCTGACACACTTAATGTTGAAGATATCGATAAGCTAATTGCTGCTATCGACTTATCGTCTAACGAAGGAGAACGCAATCGCGCTATGCTCGAAACTTTGTATAGTTGTGGATTGCGAGTTTCGGAATTAGTTTCACTAAAAATTTCTGATTTGTTTTTTGATGAAGGTTTTATAAAAATAACTGGAAAAGGAAACAAACAACGATTTGTACCAATAAGTAACTTGACTCAAAAATATATAGAAATTTATAAAAATACAGATAGAAATTTACTCTCCATTCAAAAAGGACATGAAGATACGTTATTCTTAAATCGTAGAGGACGACAACTGACTCGAGCGATGATTTTTACAATTATAAAAAATTTAGCGGTCGAGATAGATTTAAACAAAGTAATAAGTCCACATACATTTCGACATTCCTTTGCTACACATTTGCTAGAAAATGGTGCCGATTTGCGTTCTATTCAACTTATGTTAGGGCATGAATCAATTACTACCACGGAAATCTATATGCATGTAGATAGGAAACATTTAAGTCAAATTATGGAAACTTTTCATCCTAGGAATCATTAGCAAAACTACTTGATCAGAATTGATAAAAAAACTTTTGCACAATCATTAATTATTTAAAAGGATGTCTTTGTTGCCACTCTAATTCAGGCTCAAGATTTCTGAATATTCTAGAGATGTATTTATTAATATATTTGTTTGTATGGTATAAAAAACCTGACATCATAACTGGTTGTGCACCAATAGAACTTTTTATTTCAATAGCAGTTCTCCCAAAAATAATTTTTTGAAATTGATTTTCGATGCCAAATTTAGTCATGTTGTATAACATATTAAGATACAGCATTTTTTCTTTCTGTATATGATTATCATAACCTAAGAAATAAGTTTCCAACACATCGCCATTTAAAAGTAAAGTATGAAAACCAACTAATTTTCCTTGCAGAAAATAACCGCAAAGCCTTAATTGTTCTTGTAGCTGTTTCTTGAAAGTGGAAAAATGATTCTTAGCTAAGAAAAAAGTATTAAACGGAGCATTTTGCGCCACATAATGATACAATTCGTATAATCGTTCTTCGTGTAAAAGTATTTCGTCGTAACCTAATTCTCTCACTTCAATATCTTCACACTTTTTGTGTGCTCGTTTGTATTGATCACGATATTTTTTAGAAAAAGCAGCAACATAATCATCATTAGTTTTCCAATTAGATTGAAGTTCAAAAACCATGTTGGGCTGAACATTGAATTCGTATAAGTTTGAAAACTCATACTTTTTTAATTCAACAGAACATTCTTGATAAAAATCTTTGAAGGAAACAATATGAATCGTGATTTTTTTCTTTTTAAAATAATCAATAATTGCTTCTGAGGATTCAATTAATAGTTTGCTAATACATTTAAAATTAATAGGTTTGCTAAAAGCATAGCCGTTTTGGCCAGTAATCATATTGTTGCCTAAAAATAAAGTGTGCGAAGCAAATTTTTTGAAAACGAAGTTTCTTATAGCTTTTTTGACACATTTATCTCTTTCGCCAAATGATTCTAATTTGTTTAGATCTAAATATTGAGCCAATGCAACACCTATGAGTTCTGTGTCTTCAAAAATTCCAATATAAAAACATTCCATATTCGTGGGAGCCGAATCTTCTAATACTTTTAAGTAAGGAGTTTGTAAGAAAGCATTGCCTATAGCGACAGTATTCCAGGTTTCTGGAAGGTCTATTATTGAAGAATAAATTTTAAAAGAGTTTGATTCCAAATTAAAAATAAATCGCTCCACAAATGTAGAGCGATTCTTGTATAAATAAATGTTAAAAAATTATTTCATTGCGCAAATAATTCCGCCCATAATGGCGAAACATACAATCCAGAAGCCTCCAGTTACTAATGTGTATTTGAAGCTTCTTTTTTCATATAAAGCATTTGTACCAATTACTGGAAGTGCTAGGAATAATCCAGTCATTGTCCCATGTAAAGCACCATGTTTAAAAGTTCTAAAAACATCACCGTAGTCTGCCATAAAAGCTGCATATGATGGTTTTGCATTTGGAATATCACCACCAATTAGTCCTAAAGCTCCAAATTGATGAATTGTAAGCATTTGCAAAACAAAGGCAATAAAAAAAGCGTACAAAAGTGAAACGCCAAATATTAAAATCATATTTGGTTTTTCTCCTTCTTCTGGATTTATACCAGTTTCTTTCATCCAAATTGTTCCAAAAACTTTTGGGTTATACCAAATAAATCCAACAACAAGTGTAGATAATGCAGCAAGTAGTAATGCTAAAAAATTAATTTCCATAGTTTTGTTTTTTAAGTTTGTTACTCAAATATAAAAAATATTTCAAATAAAAAAGACTTTCTGTAAGGAAAGTCTTTTAGTTATACTCTTGAATTAATATTAATCTTCGGCAGCTTCGCCAGATTTTCTGTAAATGAAGTTTCCGTAAATATGGCGTTTTGCAAAACGATTAGGAGATTCGGCATTTACCATTTTTACATAAATATTTCTAGGAACACCAATGTATTCGTATTCCATTCCGTTGAAATATTTAATATGTAATGTTTGTTTCTCTAAATGAAAACCGTGAATATTAGAGTTTGTAATTGTATCTGTATATTCAGGAAGGTTTTTCTCGACAGTTTCTGCAGAAATACTTACTAAAAAATGGTAAGCATTGATGATGTTTTTACTAGTTTCTTCCGCAGCTAATTTTCCTGCTTCGTCATTTACAAACTTGTCAGGATGAGAATCTTTCATGCTGTTTCTGTAAATGGTTTTTAACTCTTTTAAAGTAACATTTTTGTCAACTTCAAGTAACTTTCTGTATTCGATAACTCTTTTCATACCAATGTTTAAAAATAATATTTAAAAAAAGCCACTCTTTTCAGAATGGCTTGCTTAGTAGCGGGAACAGGACTCGAACCTGTGACCTTCGGGTTATGAGCCCGACGAGCTGCCTACTGCTCTATCCCGCGTTATTTCGAGTGCAAATGTACAACCAATTTTCATTCGTGCAACAAAAATAGTAAAAAACTTTATATTTTTTATAGTTACTTGATTTTTAACACTTTAATTTATTTTTTAACAGCTAGTATAATAGTGTCTATGCAATTAAGATTTCTTTTTGTTGTGACTATTCCACTTGATATAACTACCTTTGCACAATAAAATACAATATAAATGTCACATAAAGCAGGTTTTGTAAACATCATAGGAAATCCAAACGTTGGAAAATCGACGTTAATGAATGCCTTTGTTGGCGAACGATTATCAATTATTACATCTAAAGCACAAACAACACGTCATAGAATCCTTGGAATTGTAAATGGAGAAGATTTTCAGATGATTTTGTCTGATACGCCAGGAATTATCAAACCAGCATACGAAATGCAGGAATCGATGATGAATTTTGTAAAATCAGCTTTCGAAGATGCCGATGTTTTGATTTATATGGTCGAAATTGGTGAGCAAGACTTGAAAGACGAAGCTTTTTTTAATAAAATCATTAATGCAAAAATCCCTGTTTTATTACTTTTAAATAAAATAGATACTTCAAACCAAGAACAACTGGAGGAGCAAGTTGCGTTCTGGACTGCTAAAGTTTCTAATGCAGAAATTTTTCCAATATCAGCATTACAGAATTTTAATGTGCCAGAAGTTTTTGACAGAATCATAAAATTATTACCAGAATCTCCAGCTTATTATCCCAAAGATCAGCTAACGGACAAGCCTGAAAGATTCTTTGTAAACGAAACCATACGTGAGAAAATCTTGCTACATTATAGTAAAGAAATCCCGTATGCTGTAGAAATTGTAACCGAAGAATTTTTTGAAGACGATAATATTATCCGTATTCGTTCTGTTATTATGGTGGAACGCGATACGCAAAAAGGAATTATTATAGGTCATAAAGGTGAAGCGCTAAAACGAGTAGGAGTAGAGTCTCGTGCCGATTTAGAAAAGTTTTTTGGTAAGCAAATCTTTATAGAACTATACGTAAAAGTGAATAAAAACTGGAGAAGCAACGCGAATATGCTGAAGCGTTTTGGGTATAATCAGTAAAGTTGATTCGTGGATTTGGTTAATCGGTTATTTGTTAAATATTACGATTTAGCCCTGATGGTAGCGGCATCCTTTTTCTTGCTTCTTTAGCAAGAAAAAGATATAGCGTACAGCAGGAAATAGCTCCTAAAAATACTATAAAAACTTAGAATATTAGTTACTTAGCAACTTAGTTACTTTTTTGACTACCTTTGCAAAAAATTAGAATGCTTTATTGTTTGCAGTTTAAGAATGTTGGTTTTAGAATTTCTAAAATCTGCAATCTAAAATCTGTAATCTAAAATTAGAAATATGAATAACATTGTTGCGATAGTAGGAAGACCTAATGTAGGGAAATCGACCCTTTTTAATAGGCTGATACAAAGAAGAGAAGCTATTGTAGATTCGGTTTCTGGAGTTACCAGAGATAGAAACTACGGTAAAAGCGAATGGAACGGAAAAGAGTTTTCTGTGATTGATACTGGTGGATATATTCGTGGTTCGGACGACGTTTTTGAGGGAGAAATCCGCAAACAAGTCGAATTAGCTATCGACGAAAGCGACGTAATTATTTTTGTGGTCGATGTTGAAGAAGGGATCACACCTATGGATGATGCCGTTGCAAAAATGCTGCGAAAAGTAACGAAGCCTGTTTTACTTGCCGTAAATAAGGTAGATAATGCGATGCGTGAAAAAGATGCTATCGAGTTTTATAACCTAGGTTTGGGTGATTATTACACTTTTGCGAGTATTTCAGGAAGCGGAACAGGAGATTTACTAGATGCTCTTATTGATGCTTTTCCTGTAAAACCATTACCAACACAAGAAGAAGTGGTTTTACCTCGTTTTGCAGTAGTAGGTCGTCCTAATGCTGGAAAATCTAGTTTTATAAATGCTTTAATTGGTAAAGAACGTTTTATGGTTACCGACATTGCGGGGACTACTCGTGATTCGATAGATACTAAATATGACCGTTTTGGTTTCGAATTTAACTTGGTTGATACTGCTGGAATTCGTCGTAAAGCTAAAGTAAAAGAAGATTTAGAATTTTATTCTGTAATGCGTTCGGTTCGTGCGATTGAGCATGCTGATGTTTGTATCTTAATTATCGATGCGACTCGTGGTTTTGAAGGTCAGGATCAAAGTATATTTTGGTTGGCTGAAAAAAACAGAAAAGGTGTTGTTATCTTAGTGAATAAATGGGATTTGGTCGAAAAAGATACGATGTCAACTCGTGATTATGAAGCTAAAATTCGTGAGGAATTAATGCCGTTTGTCGATGTGCCTATTCTTTTTGTGTCGGCACTTACAAAACAGCGTTTGCTAAAAGCATTAGAAGCAACTGTTCAGGTTTATGAGAATAGACAACAGCGTATTTCGACTTCAAAATTTAACGAATATATGTTAAAAATAATCGAAAATCATCCACCACCAGCCTTGAAAGGGAAGTTTGTAAAAATTAAATACTGCATGCAATTGCCAACACCAACACCTCAGTTTGTGTTTTTTGCTAATTTGCCTCAATATGTGAAAGATGCTTACAAACGTTTCTTAGAAAACAAAATTCGTGAGAATTGGGATTTTGAAGGTGTTCCGATTGATATTTATATTAGAGAGAAATAATTTTTTTTAAATATTCATTTAAAGTTCATTAAGTTTACGATACTTAATGAACTTTTTTTATGAAGTCAATCAATAACAAAATAGTCTGGATTACTGGAGCATCATCTGGAATTGGAGAGGCATTAGCTTATGAATTAGCTAATTATAAAAACTGTAAATTAATACTTTCTGCCAGAAATCAAGAGGCTTTAGAGTTAGTGAAATCGAAATGTAATACCGAGGTTGTTGTACTTCCTTTTGATTTATCCGATTTCGGTCATGCCAAAAATCATGCTGAAAAAGCGATTGCAGCTTTTGGAAAAGTTGACGTGTTAATTAATAACGGAGGAGTAAGTCAACGATCACTTCTTATAGAAACTGATTTTGAAGTGGATAAAAAACTAATTGAAGTTGATTATTTAGGAACAGTTGCTATTACCAAAGCGATTTTACCACATTTTATTCAAAACCGGAATGGACACTTTGTGACAATAACAAGCTTAATGGGTAAGTTTGGCTCGCCTTACCGTTCTGGTTATTGCGGTGCAAAACATGCATTGCATGGCTTTTTTGATGTTTTGCGTATGGAACATCAAAAAGACGCTTTGAATGTGACATTAATATGTCCTGGATTTATTCAAACCAATGTTGCCAAAAATGCTTTAACAGCTAATGGATCTAAACAAAACACAGACGATAATGCTACCCAAAATGGAATGCCTGTATCAGTTTTTGCTAAAAAGCTTGTAAAAGCTGTCGAGACTAATAAATTCGAGGCTTATATCGGAGGAAAAGAAATTTTAGGAGTTTATCTGAAAAGATTTTTTCCTAAATTTT
>NZ_JAYSSZ010000270.1:0-2692 GCF_043720215.1 Flavobacterium sp.
GGTTACTTTTCCGTCGGCAGTTGGTTTTATTTTTAGAATATCTAAAATAAAATCTGTCGACGTGGTCAATAACCAGATAAATGGCGCGGTAACTATTGAAACAACTTTCATAGGAACAGCAACTGCTTTTGCAATAGTTTCTGGATGGTTTAACCCAATTCTTTTAGGCAATAATTCGCCTAAAACTAGTGAAAAATAAGTCAATACAACCACCACAATTCCAACTGAAAGCGAGTGAGAATAAGGCTGTAAAACAGTATACCCGTCAAGGAATAATTTTACATTATCTGTAACTTTATCTCCAGAATATATACCTGTAAGAATCCCTATTAAGGTTATTCCTATTTGTACTGTTGATAGAAATTTGTTTGGAGAATTGGCTAAATCTAAAGCAACTTTTGCGCTTGGATTTCCTTTTTTGGCTGCTGATTCTAATCTATTCTTTCGAGCAGAAATCAATGCTATTTCTGACATTGAAAAAACTCCATTTAAAAGTATTAAAAAGAAAATTATGAGTATTTCCACTTTTTGTTATTGATTTGGTTATTTGCTAATTTGTTTATTCGGCATTAACGAAACCGTAAATTGCTAATGTTTTTTTTTGCTAAATTACAAATTATCAATGACTTTGCTTAGTCGTTGTGTAATTTCTTCTATTTTTCCAATACCATTTATAGCGTAAAACTTATCTTGACTTTTATAATAATCCATTAAAGGAGCTGTTTTTTCATTATATTCTTGGTAACGATTTCTGATTTTATCTTCGTCCTGATCGTCAATTCTTCCAGATGTTTTTCCTCTTTCTAGCAAACGTTGTACTAAAACCTCATCGTCAGCTTCCAAGGCAATTGTTGCAGTAATTTTTTGCTTTTTTGATGATAAAAATTCGTCTAAAGCGTTGGCTTGTGCTAATGTTCTTGGAAATCCATCAAATAAAAACCCTTCTGAATGTTGGTTTTTATCCACTTCTGATTCTAACATTTTAATTGTTATTTCATCAGGTACTAAATCACCTTTATCGATAAATGTTTTAGCTAATTTCCCTAATTCAGTTTCATTTTTTATATTAAATCTAAAAATATCTCCCGTAGAAAGATGAGTTAGATTGTATTTTTGTTTCAAAAATTCTGCTTGTGTACCTTTTCCTGCACCCGGTTTCCCGAAAAGAACTATGTTAATCATTTTAAAAAAATTGTGTAGTTATGTTGTATTTATTTAATCTTTTAATTGATAAACTTCTGGCAAATTTCTGCCCAAACCATCGTAGTCTAATCCGAATCCAACGATGAATTTATTAGGAATTCTAATTCCAATATAATCTAATTTTATATCTTTTTTGTATGCTTCTGGTTTAAAGAAAAGCGTTGCAATTTTAAAATGTTTTACTCCTTGATTCTTGAATAAAATCTTCAATTCTTCGACTGTATTTCCAGTATCTACAATATCCTCAATGATAACAACTGTTCTTCCTGTTAAATCATGATTAATACCTATAAGTTGTTTAACTTCACTTGTAGATTCCATACCATCATAAGAAGCCATTTTAATAAAACTTACTTCGCAAGGTGATTTATAATGTTTCATAAAATCTGAAACAACCATAAATGATCCATTAAGAATTCCTACAAAAACAGGAATATCGTCTGCAAAATCAGCTTCTACTTGAGCAGCCATAGTTGCAATTGCAAAATCTATTTCTTGTGCCGAAATAAAAGGAACAAAATATTTGTCGTGTAATTTAATTTCCATAGTTATTTTAATAGAATAATTCGCAAAGATAACAAATTAGCATTCATTTAGAAGATTTTATTTATTTTTGAAGTATGAATTTAGAATTGCTTCAAAGAATCGAAAATAGCACTGCTCATAGAGAAAGTCGAAAAGACAATGCGCTCTATATTTTAAATAATCCCGAGCTGTTTTCGGAGTTTCTAAAATTCGCTTTTAATACTAATAATAAAAATCACTATAAATCATGCTGGATTTTAGAATTGGTATTAGAAGAAAAAATTCATTTATTAACTCCATTTCTAGATGTATTTTGTAATAAAATTTCGAAATTCACTAATGAAAGTGCATTACGCTCAATTTCTAAAATCTGTATGTTCCTTGCCAAATACATGATATTGACTAAAGATCAAGAACAAAAAATCATTGAATCTTGTTTTGATTGGCTCATTCTTGAAAATGTAAAAGTAGCAACCAAGGCATACTCTATTAGAGCATTATTTGAATTAGGTCGAAAAAATGATTGGGTATATCTAGAATTAAAACGTATTCTTTCTGAGGATTACACAAAATATTCCGCAGCTTACAAAGCTGTTGCGAGGGAAATTTTAAAGAAATTAGAATAGATTTTTTTCTATTAAACCTATATAAAGTATCTTTGCTCACTCGAGGCAGAATGCCGAACAGACGAAGTAAACACAACTACAATGAACTATTTTTCTTCCGATTTCAAATTAGGCATTCTCGGTGGTGGACAATTAGGCAAAATGCTATTATCCGAAACCAGAAAATTCGACATTCAAACTTATGTACTCGATCCAAGTGATGAAGCACCGTGCAAAATCGCTTGTAATCATTTTTTTCAAGGAAGCTTGATGGATTTTGAAACCGTTTATAATTTCGGAAAACAAGTTGATGTTTTAACTTTCGAAATAGAACTTGTTAATCTTGAAGCTTTAGAGAA
>NZ_JAYSSZ010000271.1:0-2692 GCF_043720215.1 Flavobacterium sp.
AAAAGAAAATGTGCAGCAAGATGATTTTATATTTCCAATAATAACAGATAAAGTTGGATATTATAAAAGCGAAGAAACACGTTATTTTATATCTTCAAGAGAAAATCATTCTGCTAATTTTCAACTTAATAGAATGGGTAAAATGATGAAATTACCGTTTTCACTTTCATTTCATTTATCAAGACACAGTTTTGCAACCAATGCTTTAAATAATGGTATGAGAATAGAACACGTTTCTAAATTAATGGATCACACAGACATTAGCACAACGCAAATATATGCCAAAATCATTAGTGAAGAATTGGATAAAGCGGTTGACAATTACATATTCTAAATAATTTTAACATATACATAATAAATTTCTGACTTTTACGTTATAGGTAATGTGAACATAGAGTTGTTACAGCTTAGATAAATTGTTAATAAATTTTTTTGAAATCCTTACTAAAAGGATTTTTTTTTTACTCTAATTTAGCACAAAAGAAAGTGATAATTTTTAGAGCCAAAGAGAAAAAATTTAGTTGAATTCGACTAGTAATGTTTGCTAGGATTTTTCAAAAATAAGTAGATAAAAGCTTATAATTACATTTCAAATCACAATGAAAACAATTTATAAAACAGTAATACTTGACTTCAAAAGTTCAAATAATCCAAACTTCACAGTTTGTAGAGTTAGTGGCGGTGCCTTTGGCAAAGTCCACAAATTCTGATTTTGATATTATTATTGAAAATGAAACCACACTTCAAAATTATTACGAAGCTTTAGCAAATAAAGTTTTTAGTTTACACCAATCACAATTTTCAGACTTTATAAATTATCAATGTACAAAAGTTGATAATGCTTTAATTTGGGTTAATAAATTTGAAAAGTTAATGTCAAATAATGAAAAATTATTTACTAAAAAATGTGCTTTTACAAGAGTTAGTAAATTGATTAATTTATTAGAATTAAAAAGAAAGGAATTGCAATCTACAAGTGTAAAGAAAACTATTAAAAAAACTCCAAAACGTTTAATAAATGCCTATACGGATAATAGATACTTTGCTTTTATAGAGGTAAAAAATCATATTCAAACATTACAAAACTTTGACGAAAAACTTATTTATTTAACTGAAGAAGCATTTGAATATAAACAAGCTGATAAGTTTTCAGTTAATGAAAAATTACAAGATTATAGCGAACAATGTTTACTACAAATAGACCATTTACAAAAAATACGCAAAATGCGTTCTGAATGCAGCAAAGAAGTTACAGAAGAAAAAACACAAAATAATGTTGAAATAAATAACTTTGAAAGGATTAGAATAAATGGACCAATTAACATTTTTGCTAATGCTTTTAAACAAATGATGACAGAAGTTAAGCCAAACGGAAAACCTTATATTGGCAATAAAATTGTCAATGTGGCTCATACATTGGCGCAAGTATTTGTTGATGAAAATGGAGAACGTATTTCAGAATTTACTTTAAAAACGTATTTATCTCAAACTAGAAACGATAAAGACCCGAATGAAGATGTGAAAATTAAGTTTTAGTCTTTTTTTCTAAAACAGCATCATTTCAAATCATTAGCATTTAAAGGACTTGGCAAACAAAATGGTCTTTAAAGACTAAAAAATACCAAACAGACTTTTTTATATTTCTTCCATTTGCACCATAACATTTAAAAAACTTTAAAAATGGATGCAATTATCTTCACAAAAGACCAGTTCACAGATCTAATGAGCAAATTAGACACTATTCAATCTCAAATTTCTATTAAGGCTGACCCAAAGAAAGAAACATTTTTGGACAATCAGGAATTTCTTTTATTGATGAAAATTTCTAAACGCACTGCACAAACTTGGAGAGATGAAGGCAAAATTTCCTTTAGCCAAGTGGGTAACAAAATCTACTACAAACTTTCTGATGTTGAAAAACTTCTTACGGAGCATTACAACAAATCATTCAAAGGAAGATAGTATGAGCAACTGCAATGGAACTTGTGAAGTTTGCGATTGTAAACTTCACACCAACGAGAACCAACAACCGACAACTAATAACCATTAAATTAAAACTATGGTAACCATTTTCAAGAATTTCAACGAAGTTGTAGAACACAAATCTTTACTCACAATTTTAGACGAAATTAAAACAGGAAAGTACAAACCCGGAATTGTTTATTTACGCAAATCACTTGCCGAAAACAAAACAGAAGCATACAACAAAGCTAAAAAATCACTTCCTGCATTTACACCTTCAGCTAAATTTGTTGGAGGTCGTAAATTGGAATTTTTAGCAGAATATTCTAAATGTATCATTCTTGATATTGACAAACTGAATGAAAAAGAATTGCAAAACGCTACGCATTTGGCCAATCAATCCGAGTTCACATTTGTAAGTTTCATAAGTCCATCTGGCAACGGTTTTAAAATTTTAGTAAAAATAAGTTCGGATAAAGCCAATCACAAAGAAGCTTTTTTATTAGTTCAAGCATATTACGAGAGTATTTTAAAACTGGAAATTGACAAATCAGGCAAAGATGTAACGAGGTTATGTTTTTATTCTTTCGATGAAAATCTATATCTAAACGAAAACGCTAAAACTTTTGTCACATTGAGCGAAGTCGAAATGCAAACTAGTTATTGCTCTTCGACTCCACTCAGAGTGACACAATCGATATTTTAACTCTTCGCCAGACATCACTAATCA
>NZ_JAYSSZ010000272.1:0-7133 GCF_043720215.1 Flavobacterium sp.
CCGATTATAATGTAGCCAAAATGTTTCTGCAAAGTATGAATGCAGGAATGGTGTCATCGCAAGGAAGTAATTTGGATGAAGCCATCAAATTGTCCGAAAAATATTTTGAAGGAAGTCCAAATACTAGCAAATTGATGATTATGATTACCGACGGTGAAGATCATTCCGAAGGAGCAGAAAACGCAGCAGAAGAAGCAAAGAAGATTGGAATGAAAATCATCACCATAGGAATTGGCACAACTGCTGGCGGACCTATTCCTAATAAGAAAAATGGTGTCATAGAAAGTTTTCATCGAGATAAAAATACAGGCGAAGTCGTTGTAACAAAATTGCGTCCAGAATCATTAGAAACCATTGCTAAAGCTGCAAAAGGAGGTTATATAAATGGAAATAACACCAAGCAAACGGTCGATTTTATCAAAAAATCGCTGAATAATATTCAAAAAACAGAATTTGAAGCGACAGAAATGAAAAACTTTCAAGCGCAATTTCAATGGTTTTTAGGGATTGGATTTTTCTTATTGTTATTAGATATATTTTTATTAGAAAGAAAAACAAAATGGGTACAAAAATTGAATTTATTTAACGAGAAAAAAGAATAATTAATATGAAAAATATCATTTTAATATTGATGTCGTTTTTTTCTATATCAATATTTTCGCAGAAAAAAGATTTTGATTTGCCAGAAGCGAATGAAAATTATGCCAAAAAAGAATACGCTTTAGCAGAATCTAATTATAGAGTTTCAAAAGCTAATAATGTTAAACGAGCTGCCGCAGCTTATAATTTAGGAAATGCTATTTACAAACAAAATCAGCCAAGCGAAGCAAAATATGCCTATTCAAAAGCAATAGAAAATGCTAAAGGAAAACAACAAAAATTTAGTGCCTTTCATAATTTAGGAAATACATTAATGAAAGAAAAAGAGTATGCAAAAGCAGTCGAAGCATACAAAAATGCCTTGCGTAATAATCCTAATGATGAGCAAACACGTTACAATTATGCTTTAGCAAAAAAAATGCAAAAAGACAATCCAGAGAAAAAGGATGATAAAAAAGATAAGGATAAAGATAAAAAAGAAGAACCAAAAGACGACAAAAAAGACAAGCCTAAAGATGGAGATGACAAGAAGGACGACAAAGGGAAACCTAAAGACGATAAACAAGATCAAAAACCAAAGCCGCAACAAGGAAGTGCCAATCAGGAAAGAATGAAAACGTTGTTAGACGCTGTAAATAATGAAGAAAAGAAAGTTCAAGATAAAGTAAACGGAAAAAAGGTTAAAGGAAAACCCATTGATAGCGATAAAGATTGGTAGTTTTGACACAAAATCTGGAAGACGATTAAAAAAGAAATGAAAAAATATATAATTATAACATTATTAACCTTTCAAGGGATTTTTGCCCAAGTGCAATTTGTAGCACAAGCGAGTAAAAATTCATTGGGAATTAACGAGCGTCTTCGCATAGATTTTGCTATGAATGAAGATGGAGACAATTTTAGTCCACCTGCATTTGAAGGTTTCAGGATTATTGGCGGACCAAATCAATCGGTGAGTTATCAATGGGTAAATGGGCGTAAATCATTCGAAAAAACCTACTCTTATTATTTGATACCTATAAAAAAAGGAACTTTTCTTATTAAACAAGCATCTATCGAAATAAATGGACAAGTTTATAAAACCAATCCAATAAAAATAACAGTTGGGAATGCCGTTGCAGAAGAAAGAGATCCTTATGCACCCTATTATCAGCAACAGCAGCAACAAACTCCAACGTATGCAGGAAAGGACGGAGTGCATCTTGTTGCCGAAATCTCAAATCCAAATCCGTATTTAAATGAACCCATTACCGTTGTTTATAAGATTTATGTGAGCAATAGATCTGCCGTTGGCGGATGGAAAGAGTTAGCAAATCCAAAGTATAAGAATTTTTGGAGCCAGAATATAGATGTGAAACAACTTCAAATACAACAAGGTAAATACCAAGGAGAAGATTATCGTTTTGCGGTACTTAGAAAAACCGTTCTCTATCCACAAAAATCTGGGAAACTAGAAATAGAACCATTAACATTAGATGTTGAGGTCGAAATTCCTTCAGGCCAAGCCGATTTTTTTGGAAGACCAATTATGAAATCTGGAAGCAAAAAAGTTTCGGCCGGAGCAAAAGTTATCAACGTAAAACCATTGCCAGAAACTGGTAAACCGGAAAATTTTACAGGAGCAGTTGGAAATTTTGATTTTAAAGTCATACCATCAAAAACCAAATTAAAAAACGGGGAATCATTAGATCTAAATATTATTGTTTCTGGAAAAGGAAATTTAAAATTATTTACTTTACCCAAACCTATCGTGCCAAGTTCTCTCGAAACGTATGATCCTGTACATAAAGAAAACGTAACAACGCCTCTTTCTGGAATGACAGGAAGCATATCAGATTTGTACACGATTATTCCTCAGTATAAAGGAAATTATCCTATACAACCACTTACTTTTTCTTATTTCGATTTAGGCAGTAAAACCTACAAAACGATAACTTCTCAAGAAATAAATATCGAAGTTCTTGACGGACCAACAGCAGCAAACAATGATATTGTCAATACTAATTCGAATAAGACTAAAGTGGCTTCAAATGCAACGTTTGGATTTATAAAACTAAAAACGACATTGTCAGAAATTAAAAAATCGGACTTTTTAGGTTCTGGATTATTTTACGGATTGTTGTTTTTGCCCTTTTTATTAATTCCAATTATAATGGCAATTCGTAAGAAAAAAGAAGCTATTGATGGTGATGTTGTTGGAAATAGAATTAAATTATCGAACAAATTAGCCAAGAAATATTTATCGGAAGCCAAAAATCAAATTGCAAACAAAGAACCGTTTTATATTGCTTTAGAAAAAGCGATGCACAACTTCTTGAAAGCAAAATTACACATCGAAACTTCCGAAATGAGCAAAGATAAAATCACAGAAATCTTGTTGTCAAGAAAGGCTAATCCAGAATCAGTATATAGTTTTATAGCTTTGACAGAAAATTGCGAACTAGCACGATATGCACCATCAACAAGTGTCACGATCCAACAAGATTATGACGAAGCAGTTGAAATAATATCAATTTTAGAAAAACAAATCTCATAATTGATAATGAATAATTTACAATTGATAATTTTTTAAAATCCGTAAAATCAACGTTTTCGATTTATCGAATCCGTGTCATCGGCGTTCCAAAATTAATAAAAATGAAAAACATACTCTATATATTCCTTCTCATCACCCAAACATTTTGGGCACAAACCGCTTTCGATAAAGGCAATAATTTATACCAAAAAGGAAACTATCAAGAAGCAATAACCATTTACGAAAGTGTTGTCAACTCGGGACAAGAATCAGCTGAACTATATTTTAATTTAGGAAATTGTTATTATAAATTAAACAAAGTAGCGCCAGCAATTTTTAATTTCGAAAAAGCATTATTACTAAATCCAAACGATGCAGAAACTCAAAATAATTTGGCTTTCGCCCAAAAAATGACCATCGATGAAGTTACGGAAGTTCCCAAAGTTGGTTTTGCTAAAATAATTCGAGATTTTACTTCCAGTTTTCATTATGATACTTGGGCTTGGATGGCGGTTATTTTTTCAATCCTGTTTTTAGGATGCTTTTTGGCCTATTATTTCTCTAACACAACCACGCTAAAAAGGGTTTTCTTTATAACGATGCTTTTTGTAATATTGTTTACAATTCTAAGTGTTTTTGCAGGATTTTTCGAGAAAGGACAAAGTAATAATGATAGACCAGCCATTGTTTTTGCAGAAGTTACATCGGTCAAAAGCGAACCAAAATCAACCGCACAAGACGCTTTTGTATTGCACGCAGGAACCAAAGTTTATGTCTTAGAAAGTTTAAATAATTACAAAAAAATACAACTTTTAGACCTAAAAGAAGGTTGGATAGAGAAAAGTGCGATTAAGGAGTTAAAGTAGATTTGTTTTACAAACTAAAACCGTCATTTCTTAAAACCGCCGTTATAAGCTGTAACTTATTTTTTTAATTTAGCTATTCTAGAATCGATAAGTTTTATTTCTGTTTCAATATCATACATTTTTTAAATTGTTTTCCCTAATTACATATAAAACAGTGTGTAAAATTGCATGTCGATTAATTGTCCTTTGTTTCTTCGGCTGATTTATCCACATTTTTATTCTTAAAATCATTATACCATTCTTCTAAAGTGGGATAAATAAACTTGGAAACCTCTTGGATAGGATTGTAAAACAATGAACTATTTAGCGTTTCTTGTTTTACAATAAGATTATTTACGTTTATTTTCTGAAAAATATTAAAAATAATACTTAACGCTAAAATAGTTTTCAAAACACTAAAAAAAGCACCTCCCAATTTGTTCAACCAACCCAGATAAGCAAAATCGGCAATACCTGTAAAGAATTTTGCTAATAAATGAATTCCCACAACAGCAAGAAAAAAAGTAAGTGCAAAAGCAGTAACTTCAATATATTTAGGCTGCCAGGAAACTGCGTCTTCTAAAGCAGATTTAATTAAATAGGAGAATTTTATAGCTATAAAAACTCCCAAAAAAAGAGAAATCAAAGAAGCTAATTCTACAAAAAGACCGTTTTTTATACCTTTGTATAAAGAGTAAACTAATAATGCGGCTAGAATAATGTCTAAAAAACTCATATTTCTTTAATTTAATTTTTAAAAACAAATATAAAGGAATAATCCTTTTTCAACTTCTTATATTTGCCAATAATTTTGATTTAGTTTTTTAGGATAAACCTAAAATCTAACTCGAGTGTCAGCGAACTGGCGAAGCAAATCTAAAATAAAATGTCAAGAGATATACAACTCAAAGAACGCTGGGAACAGCTTGTAAACATACTTTCTAATCAATTCTCGCAAGGAGAAGATTTAGACTTAGATGCCATTATTTATTTAATTGGCGTACAAGAATTAGGAAAATTTCATCAAACATACAAGAAAGATGAGAAGTTAAACCTAATGCACATTGCCATTTGTCGTTTACTAGAACCTTATGGTTACTACGAATTCGAGTTTTTCGATAACGACGGTTGGCCACATTATAGAGTCAAAGAAGAATTGCCGCCACTAAAAGCGGGAGAACAATCTGTTTTAATGAAAGATGCTATCGTAAATTACTTTTTAGAAAAAAAATTGATTGAATAACAAAATTAGCCACAGATAACACGGATTAAACGGATTTTCACAGATTTTATATTTTAACATAGAAAAAAAATCCGTGGTCTAAAAAATTATGTACAAAGCGAATAAATCCTTAAATTTGCACCTTTATTACCCGAACGATGACAGACAAGATTAAAGAATACATTGCCGAAGCAAAAGCCTTTTCGACACAAAATAAAGAGAAACTAGAAGAATTCCGAATCAAATTCCTTGGAAGTAAAGGTTTGGTAAAAGATATTTTTGCCGAATTCAAAAACGTGCCAAACGATCAGAAAAAAGAATTCGGTCAAGTAATCAATTTACTAAAAACCATTGCTGAGGAAAAGGTAAAAGCAATTCAAGAAGAACTAGAAAGCAAAGAAGAAATAAAAAGCTTTTATGGCGATTTGTCACGACCATCAGAACCCCTAAAAATAGGCTCTCGTCACCCAATATCGTTGGTAAAAAACCAAATAATAGACATATTTTCTAACATAGGATTCAACGTTTCCGAAGGACCAGAAATTGAAGACGATTGGCATAACTTTACCGCATTAAACCTACCTGAATACCATCCGGCGCGTGATATGCAGGACACGTTTTTTATACAAACCAATCCCGATATTTTGTTGCGTACACACACCTCATCGGTGCAAGTACGTTATATGGAAAACAACAAACCGCCTATAAGAACCATTTCTCCAGGTCGTGTTTTTCGTAACGAAGCCGTTTCGTCACGTTCGCACTGTATTTTCCACCAAGTAGAAGGATTGTATATAGACAAAGATGTTTCCTTTGCCGATATGAAGCAAACGTTGTTATATTTTACCAAAGAAATGTTCGGAAAATCAAAAATCAGATTACGACCATCCTACTTTCCGTTTACCGAACCAAGTGCCGAAATAGATATTTATTGGGGACTAAAAACCGAAACCGATTACCGAATCACAAAAGGAACAGGTTGGCTAGAAATAGGCGGTTGCGGAATGGTTGATCCTAATGTGCTAAAAAATTGTGGTATCGATCCCGACGAATTCAACGGATTTGCCTTCGGAATGGGAATCGAAAGAATTGCCATGTTGCAATATCAAATAGGCGATATCAGAATGTTTTATGAAAACGACGTGCGTTTCTTAGAACAATTCAAATCGAATATTTAGAAGCAATTTCCAGCTATACACTACAAGCTTTTTTCAAGAAACACTATTTTTCTAAACAAAAAACTAACTTCCGTTGGTCGTTGTTTTTCGTCAAGAAAAATTAGCATTTCTTCTCAAAAGGCTTTTCGTTGCTATCTGGGCTAGACATTATCTTAAATTCAACATAATTTCTAGAAATCTAAGAAGTCTAAAAATCTAACCAATCTAATATGAAATCCGACATCAATATACCAACCGTAGAAAACGTTTTCCTAGCCGCAGTCCAGGAATGGAGTGATGACTTTATGGGAAAAATATGGAATATCTATCTTATAAACGATTCTGATTTTCAACTCGACGGTGTTATGTTAGTCTCAAAAGCTTTTGGAACCATTGATGGCGAAATGAAAAAAACATCATCACTTCGTCACGCTTTTGTAGAAGTTCCACCTGTTTCGGTAAAAAAAGTCGAAATGATCGAGAAAAGTGTCCTAAAACTGAACAATGAGTTTATGGTGACTTACTTTATTGGAAACACATTATACGACAAGAAATTTATTTTCAAAACCAATTTTGCAAACGACAATCCCCTCGAAGAAGTGCCTATTTTGTTTGTAGATGGTGTGATTGTGAGGTAGGTATTTTAAGTAAATCGTTGAACACTTTTTTAAACTCTAATATTTCGGTGGATTTTATAACATAACCTAAATTCATAGGAATTTTTGTTACAACATTCGAATTTATATCAGTTGGGTTTATATTGATTATTTTACCCTCTACATCATACATAAAAC
>NZ_JAYSSZ010000273.1:0-20566 GCF_043720215.1 Flavobacterium sp.
GCCAGATCCTAGAGAAGATTTATGTGGAAACGATGTAGCAAGAAAAGTTTTAATTTTAGCTAGAGAACTAGATTTGCAAAATGAATTTGAGGAAATTAATATTCAAAACTTAATTCCAGAGAATTTAAGACAAGGTGATAAAAACGATTTTTTAAGTAGATTATCCGAGCTCGATTTTATTTTTGCTAAAATAAAAGCAGATCAAAAACCAAATCACGTTTTGCGATATGTGGGAGAATTGTCGGGCGATTTGCAACAAGACAAAGGAAATCTAGAAGTAAAATTAATTTCTGTTCCACTCGATACCGCTTTGGGGCAATTGAAAGGTTCTGATTCTTTTTTCGAAATTTATACAGAATCTTATGGAGATAGACCTATTGTAATTCAGGGTGCAGGAGCTGGATCGGCAGTTACTGCAAGAGGAGTTTTTGGTGATATTTTGCGATTGTCAGAAAAAGAATAAAATATAAAACATGAAAATTACACTAAACAGAATTAATAATGATTATCACTTTCAACTAAAAAATGAAAGAGGTCATGTGGTAGAATTAGATAGTAAATCTGAATTTGGCGGTAACGATTTGGCACCAAGCCCAATGGAACTTTTATTGATGGGAGTTGCGGGTTGTAGCGCAATTGACATCATCTCGATACTTAATAAACAACGACAAGAAATTACATCTTATAAAACAGAAGTAGAAGGTATTCGAGAACAAATTGAAGAAGCAAAACCTTTTAAAGAGATTACAGTTACTATTTTTTTAGAAGGAAATATCAATGAAGAGAAAGCGCTAAAAGCAGCTCAACTTTCTTTCGAAAAATATTGTTCTGTTTCTAAAACACTAGAACCAACAGCAAAAATCAACTATAAAGTAGTTTTAAATAGTAAACCATTATGAGTCAAGAAAATTTCGGTTTCGAAACCCAAGCCATACGAACACAATTAGAACGAACGCAATATTTAGAGCATTCAGTTCCTTTATACCTTTCTTCCAGTTTCGTTTTTGAAGATGCCGAAGATATGCGAGCTTCCTTTGCTGAGGAAAAAGACAGGAATATTTATAGCCGTTTTAGTAATCCTAACACCACAGAGTTTGTCGAGAAAATATGCAAAATGGAAGGGGCGGAGTCGGGTTATGCTTTTGCAACAGGAATGGCTGCGGTATATTCAACTTTTGCAGCTTTGCTTAATTCAGGCGATCATATTGTTTCAGCAAGTAGTGTTTTTGGTTCAACTCATACTTTATTTACTAAGTATTTTCCTAAATGGAATATCGAAACTTCGTATTTTGACATCAATAAACCTGAAACCATAGAGCAATACATTCAAGCCAAAACTAAAATCCTTTTCGCAGAATCACCAACCAATCCAGCAGTAGATATTATCGATTTAGAATTATTAGGAAAAATTGCTAAAAAGCATAACCTGATTTTAATTATCGACAATTGTTTTGCAACACCATATATTCAAAATCCAATACAATTTGGAGCGCATTTAGTAGTGCATTCTGCTACAAAACTAATTGATGGTCAAGGACGTGTACTCGGCGGTATAACTGTAGGACGTGAAGATTTAATCAGAGAAATTTATTTATTTTCTAGAAATACAGGACCGTCATTATCGCCGTTCAACGCTTGGATTTTATCTAAAAGTTTAGAGACATTAGCTGTAAGAGTAGAAAAACATTGTGAAAATGCCTTAAAAGTTGCTCAGTTTTTAGAAAATCATCCCAAGGTAAAAAAAGTAAAATATCCGTTTCTTAAATCACATCCGCAATACGAAATCGCAAAAAAACAAATGCGATTGGGTGGCAATATTGTGGCTTTCGAAATTGATGGTGGAATAGAAGCAGGACGAGAATTTTTAAACAAAATTCAATTGTGTTCCCTTTCTGCCAATCTCGGAGACACACGAACAATCGTCACTCATCCCGCTTCTACAACACATAGCAAATTGACTGTCGACGAACGATTAGCTGTAAGTATCACCGACGGTATAGTTCGAGTTTCTGTAGGATTAGAAACAGTAACCGATGTAATGAATGATTTAAATCAAGCATTAAATTAATGTAGGAAATAAATCTAGTTTAAAGAAATAAAATAGATTTATTTTCTGTTTTGTAAATAAATAAAATCATTTTACAGAAAATTTTTCAAAATAAAATATTATTACTACATTTGCAAAGTTCCTGCATTTATTGACTGTTATCACGAAAGCTGGAGGGATTAGACCCAACGAAAGCTTAGCAACCCTTTACCATAAAGAAGGTGCTACATTCTATTCCGATTTATCGGAAACAGATAACCACGAGAATTCCCTCTCACTTTCCCATAACATTTTGTATTTCTAAGAACTAATTTCTGTCATACTGAGCTTGTCGAAGTATCAGAAGCTATTTCCTGCTATCCGTTACAATCTTTTTTTCGGCGAAAAGCCTCAAAAAAAGGATTTCCACTACTATCAGGGCTAGGGCATTCGTGTCAAAATCAGCATTATATTAAAAATTAAACTTTGCGAACCTTGCGAAAACCTTTGCGAAATTTGCGGTTAAGAAATAAATTATGTCAACAATACAACAAGCCATACAAGAAAGAATCCTTGTCCTCGACGGAGCTATGGGAACGATGCTGCAACGCAATAATTTCTCCGAAGAAGATTTTCGTGGCGAACGATTTAAAGATTTCCCACATCCATTAAAAGGAAACAACGATTTATTATCCATCACACAACCCGAAGCGGTCAAAGAAGTTCACAGACAATATTTTCAAGCAGGAGCAGACATTGTCGAAACCAATACATTCTCAGGAACAACCATCGGAATGGCCGATTATTATCTCGAAGATTTAGTGTACGAGCTAAATTATCAATCCGCAAAAATAGCTCGTGAAGTGGCTGATGAGTTTACCAACAAACCAAGATTCGTAGCGGGTTCCATTGGACCAACAAATAGAACTGCTTCCATGTCTCCAGATGTAAACGATCCGGGCTATCGTGCCGTCACTTTCGACGATTTGAGAATTGCCTACAAACAACAAGTAGAAGCCTTAATCGACGGTGGTTGCGATGTACTTATGGTGGAAACTATTTTCGATACACTAAATGCAAAAGCAGCACTTTTTGCCATCGAAGAAGTAAAAGAAGAACGAAATATCGATATTCCAGTCATGGTTTCAGGAACAATAACTGATGCTTCAGGAAGAACACTTTCTGGGCAAACCGTAGAAGCGTTTTTAATTTCTATAGCACATATCCCATTATTGAGTGTTGGTTTTAATTGTGCTTTGGGCGCCGACCAACTAAAGCCATATCTTAAAAGATTGTCCAGAAATACGGCATTGAACATTTCAGCTCACCCAAATGCTGGTTTGCCGAATGCCTTTGGACAATACGATCAAACCCCACAAGAAATGCAACAATTGATTCGAGAATATTTGCAAGAAAATTTAATCAATATTATTGGAGGTTGCTGCGGAACAACACCAGAACATATCAAATTAATCGCAGAAGTAGCAGCGCAATTCAAACCGAGAAAATAATCCAATCCTACCCTTGCAAGTTTCAAAAACCTGCAAGGGTTAATTAGAAAGAAATGTCAAGAACAAATAAAATAAATTTACAGCTTTCAGGTTTAGAACCGCTTTTCGTTACCGAAGAATCTATTTTCGTAAACGTTGGCGAACGCACTAATGTTACTGGTTCACGTAAATTTCTTCGGTTAATAAAAGAGGAGAAATACGAAGAAGCTCTTTCAGTAGCCAGAGAACAAGTAGAAGGTGGTGCGCAAATTATTGATATCAACATGGATGAAGGAATGCTTGACGGGGTTCATGCCATGACAAAATTCTTAAACCTTATTGCTGCGGAACCAGATATTGCTCGAGTTCCTGTTATGATTGATAGTTCTAAATGGGAAATTATCGAAGCGGGATTGAAAGTAATCCAAGGAAAAGGAGTTGTTAATTCTATTTCCTTAAAAGAAGGCGAAGCGACTTTTATTCACCACGCTAAATTAGTAAAACGTTACGGAGCAGCGGTTATTGTGATGGCTTTCGACGAAAATGGTCAAGCCGATACTTACGAAAGACGTATCGAAATTTGTAAACGATCGTATGATATTTTAGTCGATACTGTTGGTTTTCCTGCTCAAGATATTATTTTCGATCCCAACATATTTCCTGTCGCTACAGGCATGGACGAACACAAGCTAAATGCACTAGATTTTTTTAGAGCCACAAAATGGATTCGTGAAAATCTGCCGTATGCCAATATTTCTGGTGGTGTAAGCAATGTTTCTTTTTCATTTAGAGGAAATGATAAAGTGCGTGAAGCTATGCATTCCGCATTTTTGTATCATGCCATTCAAAATGGGATGACCATGGGGATTGTGAATCCGGAAATGTTGGAAATTTATGATGAAATAGACAAAGTTTTATTAGAACACGTTGAAGACGTTTTGTTAAATAGAAGAGAAGACGCTACCGAACGATTGTTAGATTTAGCCGAAACTTTCAAAGGTGATTTCAAAATCAATGAAAAAGCTATCCAAGAGTGGAGGAATGGTTCAATTCAAGAGCGATTAACGCATTCACTTGTAAAAGGAATCGACGAATTTATAGAAATTGATGTAGAAGAAGCCAGAGCCAATTCTGAAAAGGCAATTGATGTCATTGAAATTAATTTAATGGCTGGTATGAATGTGGTGGGGGATTTATTTGGAAGCGGAAAAATGTTTTTGCCTCAAGTAGTCAAATCGGCTCGTGTAATGAAAAAAGCGGTTGCTTATCTACTTCCATTTATTGAAGCTCAAAAAGACGGAAAATCGTCGTCGGCCGGTAAAGTCTTGATGGCTACAGTAAAAGGCGATGTACATGATATTGGCAAAAATATTGTTGCAGTAGTTTTGGGATGTAATAACTTTGAAATCATCGATTTAGGGGTAATGGTTTCTCCAGAAAAAATAATCGAAACGGCTATCAAAGAAAATGTAGATATTATTGGTTTGAGCGGGCTAATCACTCCTTCACTAGATGAAATGGTCTATTTAGCCAAAGAAATGGAAAAGTTAAACATCAAAATTCCAATAATGATTGGTGGTGCAACAACTTCGCGAGCACATACTGCCGTTAAAATTGCACCAGAATATAAGCAAACTGTTGTTCATGTAAATGACGCTTCGAGAGCAGTAACTGTGGCGAGTAATTTATTGCAAGCCGAAACCAAAGAAGGTTACGTAAAAGCAATTCGGGAAGAATACGACAAGTTGCGTGATGGATATTTGAACAGAAGTCGAGACAAAAATTTCTTGTCACTTGCCGAAGCACGTAAAAATAAATTGAAATTGGATTGGGATAATTTTACCCAAGTGAGACCTAATTTTATTGGTACAAAAACAATTGAAGTTGCCTTGTCAGAATTGGCGGATTACATCGATTGGACACCGTTTTTTAGCTCATGGGAATTGTACGGAAAATATCCCGCGATTCTTACTGATGAGGTAGTGGGAGAACAAGCAACGGCTTTATTTATAGATGCTCAAAAAATGCTCAACGATTTAATTTCCGAAAATTGGCTAACTGCCAAAGGAATTTTAGGAATTTATCCCGCAAACCAAGTCAATGACGATGATATTCAAGTTTTTGATGAAAACGGAAAAGAATTAGTTAAATTCTTAACCTTACGCCAGCAATCTCAAAAAACTGTAGGCGCTCCAAATATAGCTTTGTCCGATTTTATAGCACCAAAAGAATTGAAACAGGATTATTTAGGATGCTTTTGTGTTACTACAGGTTTTGGTGTCGATGAAAAAGCGGCCGAATTCGAAAAACAATTAGACGATTATAATTCGATTTTGATTAAAGCTTTAGGTGACCGATTGGCGGAAGCATTTGCCGAATACTTACACTTAAAAGTACGTAAAGAAATTTGGGGTTATGCTTCTGATGAAAATTTATCCAACCAAGATTTAATTTCAGAAGAATACAAAGGAATCAGACCCGCTCCAGGTTATCCAGCTTGTCCAGATCATTTGGAAAAACCAACCATTTGGAAGTTGTTAAATGTAGAAGAAAATATTGGTGTCAAACTGACCGAAAGTATGGCGATGTGGCCAGCATCATCTGTTTCAGGATATTATTTTGCCAATCCAGAAAGTAAATATTTTGGACTGGGAAAAATAAAAGAAGACCAAGTAATCGATTACGCAAAACGAAGAGGAATTTCTACCGAAATGGCAACAAAATGGCTTTCGCCGAATATAGCAGATTAATGATTTTAGCAATTTCAATTCTAAAATCATATTGCTAAAAAATTAAAATTTAAAAATGAAAGTAACTCAACATATAGAAAACGCTCAAGGAAAACCACTTTTTTCTTTCGAAATATTGCCGCCACTAAAAGGACAAAACATACAATCTATTTTTGATAGTATCGACCCATTAATGGAATTTAACCCACCATTTATAGATGTAACTTATCATCGAGAAGAATACGAATATAAGGAATTACCTAGCGGATTGTTAGAAAAAAAGATTGTAAAAAAACGGCCAGGAACGGTTGGGATTTGCGCAGCTATTCAAAATAAATACCATGTAGATGCGATTCCTCATATTTTATGTGGCGGTTTTAATAGAGAAGATACAGAGAATTTGCTAATTGATTTAGATTTTTTAGGCATAGATAATGTGGTGGCTTTGAGAGGTGATGCTTTAAAAAATGAAATTTATTTTAAGGCAGAAAAAGCAGGAAACCAATACGCATCAGAATTGGTTACACAAATTGCCAACCTAAACAAAGGAATTTATCTCGATGAAGATTTGCAAAACTCATCATCGACTAACTTTTGCATAGGAATTGCAGGTTATCCCGAAAAACACATGGAAGCCCCAAGTGTAGATAGTGATATTCATTTCTTAAAGCAAAAGATAAAAAACGGAGCACAATATATCATCACGCAAATGTTTTTTGATAACAAAAAATTTTTCGATTTTGTGGCAAAATGCCGTGCGGCAGGGATTACCGTTCCTATTATTCCAGGACTAAAACCTATTGCGACAAAGAAACAATTAAACCTTATTCCACATAGATTTAGCGTTCAATTACCTGACGATTTAATTATGGCAGTAGTAAAAGCTAGCGATAACGAAGCAGTAAAACAAATTGGAATCGAGTGGTGTGCCCAACAAAGTAAAGAATTAGTTGCAGCAGGAATTCCCGTTTTACATTACTATTCAATGGGAAAAGCAGAAAATATTAAAGCAATAGCAAAGGAAATTTTTTAGAAACTATTTCACTTTTGTAGCACTGGTAGAATCGACATCTTTTTTTCTCTTTTTTTCTGAAGAAAAGATATAGCGTATAACAGGATTGGCTTCAAATTATTTTAAAGTAAATAGTACCTTAAAGTGATTTAAAATAATTATTTTTGCTGTTCAATTTTACAGATTTACAATAAAACATATGAGAACGATACAATTTAGAGAAGCTATTTGTGAAGCCATGAGCGAAGAAATGCGTCGCGACGAATCCGTTTACTTAATGGGTGAAGAAGTAGCGGAATATAATGGAGCGTATAAAGCTTCAAAAGGAATGCTTGACGAATTTGGAGCCAAACGAGTTATCGATACACCTATCGCAGAACTTGGTTTTGCCGGTATTGCAGTAGGTTCTGCTATGAACGGTTGTCGTCCTATTGTGGAGTATATGACTTTCAATTTCTCGCTAGTTGGTATTGATCAAATTATAAATAACGCAGCAAAAATGCGTCAAATGAGTGCAGGACAATTTCCTATGCCAATGGTTTTTCGTGGACCAACTGCTTCGGCAGGACAATTAGGAGCAACCCACTCACAAGCTTTCGAAAACTGGTTTGCTAACACTCCAGGATTAAAAGTTGTAGTACCGAGTACAGTTTATGATGCTAAAGGTTTACTAAAAGCAGCTATTCGTGATAATGATCCAGTAATTTTTATGGAATCTGAGCAAATGTATGGTGATAAAGGAGAAGTTCCAGAAGGAGATTATATTATCCCACTTGGTGTTGCTGATATCAAACGTGTAGGAACTGATGTAACTATTGTTTCTTTTGGAAAAATCATTAAAGAAGCTCATATTGCTGCTGAGGAATTAGAAAAAGAAGGGATTTCATGTGAGATTATCGATTTGCGTACTGTTCGTCCAATGGATTATGAAACTATTTTAACTTCTGTTAAAAAAACAAATAGATTAGTAGTTCTTGAAGAAGCTTGGCCTTTTGCTTCTGTAGCTTCAGAGATTACTTATATCGTTCAAGAACGTGCTTTCGATTTTCTTGATGCTCCTATACAACGAATCACTACTGCCGATACACCTGCTCCATATTCACCAACTTTATTAAAAGAATGGCTACCTAATGCGCAAGATGTTGTAAAAGCGGTTAAAAAAGTAATGTATAAATAATTGTCAATTATTATTTGTTAATTGTCAATTAATAAAATAACTATATTTGAAACTTCATCAGTTAATGATGAAGTTTTTTATTTCCTATGTTTATGAAATATTTATGATGATTAAATCACGAATTAAAACGAGGATTTCCTCATAAATATACCATATTCAATAAAAAAACAAATATTATCTATTTATGAAAAAAATATTTATAATCTTCTTTTTTTTACTTTCAATAAGTAATATAGCACAAACTAAAGTGAGTGGGGTCATATATGACGACATGAACGGAACAATTCCATATGCTAATGTATGTTTTAAAGGAACTCGAGAGTGTGTTACATCTGATGAAAATGGGCGATTTTATTTAGAATCTGAGTCAGATAGAAGAATTTTAATCGTTTCCTATGTTGGTTTCGAAACTAAAGAAGTTGTTCTTGCTAAAGCAGTAAATTATAATATGAAAATTTCTTTTGCTGCAGCAAATACGCTCGAAGAAGTAAAAATATTTTCTGGAAAAACATCTAAGAAGAATAATCCAGCACTTGATATTCTTAGAAAAATTTGGGAACGCAAACGCAAGAATGGATTAAACATGTTTGATCAGTATCAGATGAATAAATATGAAAAAGTGGAGTTTGATATGAACACGATAGATTCTGCTTTTATGAAAAATAGAGTTTTCAAAGGATTAGAATTTATTTTTAATCATATAGATACTTCTAAAGTTACAGGAAAAACATATTTGCCTATTTTTATAAACGAATCATTATCTGAAGTTTATGGAGACAACAAAACGGGAAAAAGTAAAGAAATACTAAAAGCTAACAAAAATTCAGGAATTGGTGAAGGAAACGGAGTTGATACTTTTATAAAAGATTTGTATTCAGAATATAATATTTACGATAACTACCTTAATTTCTTCGATAAAAACTTTGTAAGTCCATTATCTAAAACGGGTATTAATACTTATAATTATGTATTAAGCGACAGTACATTTATAGATAAAAAATGGTGTTATAACATTGTGTTTTATCCACGTAGAAAAAACGAACTGACTTTTAAAGGGGATTTTTGGGTAAATGACACCACTTTTGCTATAAAGAAAATTAATCTAACCGCATCAAAAAGCGCCAATATAAACTGGGTAAAAGATATTTATATCGAACAAGAGTTTGATGTGCTAAATGATTCTGTTTTTCTTTTAAAACGAGATCATATGATGTCGGATTTTGCATTAAACAAAAAAGAAAAATCGAAAGGCGTTTACGGAAAAAGAACAACATTGTTTAGTGATCATAAATTTAATGAAGTAAAACCTGATAAATTTTATAAAGAAGATGTAAATAATTACGACCAAACAGTTTATACAAAGTCTGATGAATTTTGGCAAGAAAATCGAGCAGAATCACTAAACAAAGATGAAGCTGGCGTATATAAAATGCTCGATACGCTAAAAACAGTCAAAAAATTTAAACAATTTTATAATATTGTTTCTATACTTGGAAGTGGTTATATAAACAAAGGATTTATAGATTATGGACCAATATTTTCAATATTTGGCTACAATGATATAGAAGGTCAGAGAATAAGAGTTGGTGGAAGAACTTATTTTGGAGCAAACGACCCTTGGCGTATTCAAGCATACACAGCATATGGTTTCAAGGACAATAAATTCAAATACGGAGTTTCAGGAAAATGGATGATCGACAAAAGAAATCGAATCATACTTTCTGGAGGAAACCGTCGTGATGTAGAACAAATTGGAGTAAGTCTAACCACATCCAACGATGTTTTAGGAAGGAGTTTTGCCTCATCTTCCTTTTTTGCAAGCGGAGATAATAGTAAACTGACCAATGTAAATTTGAGCTCTTTCTCTTCAGAAATTGAACCCATTAAAGATTTAATTTTTCAATTAGGATTTTCTCACAGAACATTAGAATCAGCATCGCCAACCTTTAGTTTAGATTATTTTTCAGAATTACCAAGCGTTTCAAATCCAACAGGAACAATAAAATCATCGGTAAAACAAGCTGAAGCTACAATAGGAATAGATTTTACACCAAACCGAAAAACAGTAGGTTACGGAGTAGAACGATTAGAAGTAGACAACAATTACTCACGAGTATTTGTCAATTATAGTAAAGGATTCAAAGGAGTTTTTAATAGTGATTTTGAATATCAAAAACTGCAATTGTATTACCGACAACCTATATATATGGGTGGAATGGGACGATTGTTTACAACATTCGAAGTAGGAAAAGTATTTGGAGAAGTGCCATTAGGATTACTTGCTGTAGTGCCAGGAAATCAGTCTTATTTTGTGATAGACAACACGTATAATTTAATGAATTATTACGAATTCGTAACAGATCAATACGCTTCATTACATTTAGAACAACATTTTAATGGTCGTATTTTCTCTAGAATTCCATTTATGAAAAAACTAAATTGGAGAGAAATTGTAGGAGTCAAAGCAATATACGGAAACGTTTCAAACGAAAATAGAGCTATAAATGCTTCTGGATTGACATACCAAGCGCCAACAAACGGTTATTGGGAATACCATGCAGGAATTGCAAATATTTTCAAAGTATTTCGTATCGATTTTGCATGGCGAGGCAGCTATCTAGAACTTCCCGAAGCAAAAAGATTTACTGTAAAAGGATCGTTCGGATTTTATTTTTAGGAGCTTTTCCTGCTATTCGCTATATCTTTTCCTTCTAAAGAAGCAAGAAAAAGGATATCGCTACTATCAGGGCTAAAAAAACCAATAGATATGCAAGAAGCAATCTCTTTTCTGTCTAAAAAAGATAAGATTTTCGAACAAATCATAAACACCTATGGTTTGCCAACAATTCCGTCACGACCACAAGGTTTTGAAACCTTAGTTTTGTTAATATTAGAACAACAAGTTTCCATCGATTCTGCAAAAGCAACTTTTCTAAAAATAAAAGCTTTAATTCCGGATTTTGAGCCAGAAATCCTAATTGCGCTAACAGACGAAGATTTTAGAGCCTTTGGTGTAAGTCGACAAAAAACAAAATATATTAAATGTCTTTCGGAAGCCATTATAGACAAACAAATTATTTTAGAAAGTTTGCCTAACAAAACAGCGCAAGAAGTTCGAGAAGAACTCATCAAAATAAAAGGAATTGGCAACTGGACCATAGATGTTTACCTTATGTTTTGTTTGCAAACGCCAGACATTATTCCACTAGGTGATATCGCTGTAGTAAATACAATAAAAGAATTGCTCAATATTCACAACAAGCCAGAAATGGAAATCTATGCTCAAAATTGGTCACCATATCGCAGTATGGCAACCTATTTATTGTGGCATCATTATTTGCGAAAACGCAACAGAAAAATAGAATATTAACGTCTCGAAAACAACTTTGAGTCTAAACTGTATCTTCCAGCTCCAGTAAAAAACAAGCCTAAGTAAATTATAAAATAAACAAAAGCATCATTAAATTGATAACCATTGTCTCCTTTGTCTAAAATTGACATCGGGAAAACGACCAAGAAAATCCAACCCATACAAAATAGTAGAAAAAACAAGCTCATTCTAGTAAATAAACCTAGAATTAATAAAACGCTACAAACCAATTCAGCAAACACGGTTAGTCCTAAAGCTACTTTGCTAGACATTCCTAGGAAACTAACGTTTTTCATCCAAAAATCGGAAGCGGCCATTTCGTTAAAATGAATTAATTTTTCGTAGCCATAAAATGCCATTAGTGAGCCAATTATTAAACGGATAAGTAATAATCCAAAATCGATATTGATTGCATTTGCTGAAAAGAGTAATTTTTTCATAATAAAAGATGTTTTTTGGTTGGTTAGGATTTCAAATATATGAAAATAAGTATTGCAAAACACTTTTTTTATAGTACTTTTGCACCCTCAAAAAAAAGAAAATGACAGCAGATAAAATACAAACTTTCGACGTTCTAGTCGAAATACCTAGAGGAAGTAGAAACAAATACGAGTACGATTTCGATTTAAAAAGAATGCGTTTCGACCGTATGTTATTCTCATCTATGATGTATCCAGCGGATTATGGTTTTATTCCAGAAACATTAGCACTTGATGGTGATCCTTTAGATGTTTTAGTATTGGTAACTAAACCTACTTTTCCAGGTTGTGTGATAGAAGTAAAACCAATTGGTGTTTTCCACATGGCAGATGACAAAGGACCAGACGAAAAAGTAATTTGCGTTCCAGTTTCTGATCCAATATGGAATTCATTAAATGATTTATCAGACATAAACCCCCATTTGCTAAAAGAAATTGAACACTTTTTTCAAGTATATAAAGATTTAGAAAAAAAGAAAGTAGATGTAGAAGGCTGGGGCGATGTAAACGAAGCGAGAGCTATCATTAAAGAATGTACAGACCGTTTTGATGCCATTGAAAACAAACCAGAAGGATTATTTAGCATAAAATAAGATTTATGATAAGGAATTAAAGGCTCTAGTTTATCTAGGGCCTTTTTTGTTTTAAAATGAGTTGATTTGCTTGTTGTTTATTTGAAATAATAAAAATATTATTGTAGATTTATGAAAATAAAATATAAATGAATTTAATAGTATTCGATTCTGTATTTTTCTTAAGTGTTTTTTTACTCTTTATTAATTGTATATTATTTACAAGGTTAAAAAATAAAACAAAAACTGATATTATATTATACTTGTATTTACTAGTTAATCTGTTCGAGACCATACTGTGTTTTAGTATTTATCAACTCCTACCAGATTCGAATTATTTTGTTTCGCATTTATATTTTTTTATACACTTTTCCTTTTTATCTTATTTCTATTATCAAATTATTGAAAATAGGAGAATTAAAAAATTAATAAAAATAATATTTCCTATTGTTTATCTTTTAATTATAGTTTCATTTGTTGTAAATCCTAAATTGTTTTTTGGCTTCAATTTATTAGAAATTATACTAATTTGCACTTCAATAATAGCTTTTGCTTTTGTGTTAATTTTTCAAACATTAGAAACCGAAAAAAGATATTTTTATTTTTCTATTGGCATCATCTTGTATTTCACTATTAGTTGTTTAATATTTATTTCGGGTAGTTTAGATAAAATAATGGTGTTTTTAAAAGACCCTTATATTGATCATTGGATAATTAAAGATCTATTTTTTACAATTTTTCAAATATTTATTTTTAAAGAATATTTATTTATAAAGAAAAAACAAAATGAACTACCAGAATAGCCCAGTTTTTATTATTATTTTTTCTATACTATTTATAATTGCAATTTTAGTTTTAACTATTGTTTTTATAATAAAATCCCGTAAAAAAATATTTGAAAAAGAAATAGAAAAGAAAAATTTAGAAATTGCCTATCAAAAACAAAATACGTTATCTATTATCGAGGCACAAGAAAACGAACGAAAACGAATTGCACAAGATTTACACGACGATGTAAGTTCTAAATTAATTGCACTTTCGTTAAATTTACATTTATTAAAATCTAAAAAAACACCAGAAGCAGAGAAAGAAAGTATTTTTTCTACTTTAGAAAGTATTAATTCAACTGCAATTGAAACTTCCAGAAAAATTGCACATAACTTATTTCCTCCTATTTTAGAAAAATTTGGCTTACAAGAAGCTATTGAAGAAATTGTGTTAGATTTTAATTCGTCAAGACAAATAAATATAAAATACAAATCGGAAGTTAATTTCTCTTTTTTTGAAAAAGAAAAGCAATTACATGTTTTTAGGATTATTCAAGAACTAATCAATAACTCCATAAAACACGGAAAAGCATCAGAAATAAATATCCTTTTTAAAAATGAAAATAAAAATATTGAAGTTTCTTATCAAGATAACGGTGTTGGATTAATCAAAGAAAAGTTTAATAAAAACAAAGGTTTAGGTTTTATTAATATCGAAAGTCGTATTACTGCTATAAATGGAAATTATGTTATTGACTTTACAAAACAAGATGGATTTGCGTTAACCATACATTTTTAATATGGAGCACAAAATAAAAATTGCTTTAGCAGACGACGAAATTTTAATCCGACAAGGGATTAGGAATTTATTAGACCAAGAAGACAATATTGAAATTCTATTTGATGTTTCAAACGGAATCGAATTAATTTCCAAATTAAGTGGACTTAGTGAACTTCCGGATATTATTTTAATGGATATCAATATGCCTGAATTAAACGGTATTGATGCCACAAAAAAAATAACTACACTTTTTCCTGAAATTAAAATAATAGCATTATCGTCCTACAACTCAATTTCTTTTATTAAAAAAATGCTTTCGGTTGGTGCAGTTTGTTACATTCCTAAAAACTTTAGCCCAACTGATTTAATAATAAGAATTAATAAAGTGTTTGTTAACGGGTTTTTCTATGAAAAAAGCATGTTAGATGCTATAGATAAAGACAACAAAGCATTAAATTTAGAAATTTCCGATCGAGAAATAGAAGTATTGCAATTAATTTGCCAACAAAAATCGGCATCTGAAATTGCAGAAATTCTAAAAATTAGCTCACGCACTGTAGATAATCACAGAAATAGTTTACTCCAAAAAACAAATTCTAAAAACATCATTGGTTTAGTTATTTATGCTATTCAAAATCAATTGTTTATTCCGTACAAATAGAAGATTGAGTTGATTTGCTTATTGCCAATTTTTAAATACAATTTTACATTTGTCTTCTGATCATTAAAACAAATAATATGAAATACTTTTACCTAATCCTTTTTGCTTTTTTAAGCATTACAAGTGCTAAAGCACAAACTTTTACCGCTGGTGGTATAAATTATAATATAACTAGTGCAACGGCACCGCTTACGGTTGAAGTTAGCAACCATTCCTTTTATTTCTCTGGACCTGCAAACATACCTGCAATTGTGTCATATATAGGCCAAGATTATGCGGTAACATCTATTGGTGATGCTGCTTTTTACTATTGTTCTGGTTTAACTTCGGCAACCATTCCTAATTCGGTAACATCGATTGGTAATGATGCTTTTCGGCAATGTAATAGTTTAACTTCGGTAACGATACCTAATTCGGTAACTACTATTGGTGATGCTGCTTTTGAACAATGTTCTGGTTTAACTTCGGTAATGATTGGAAGTTCGGTAACTACTATTGGTAATGCTGCTTTTCGGCAATGTAATAGTTTAACTTCGGTAACGATGCCTAATTCGGTAACATCTATTGGTGATGCTGCTTTTCAGGGATGTTATGGATTAACTTCGGTAACGATACCTAATTCGGTAACATCCATTGGTAATTCTGTTTTTCAAAGCTGTTTTGGTTTAACTTCGGTAACGATACCTAATTCGGTAACTACTATTGGTTATTCTGTTTTTCATGACGCTTGGAGTTTAACTTCGGTTACAGTTAATTGGACCACATCTGAGGCTATTGTGACAATTGATCCTAATGTTTTTACAAATGTTAATATCAATTCAGCTACATTAAACTTGCCAGGAGGCACTGCTCATTTATATCAAGCTGCTCCTGTTTGGACAGAGTTTAATATTGTAGGAGGTACAATACCATCGCCAAGAGGTTGCTGGGCATCGGTTAGTGCTGGTAGTCAACATACACTAGCTATTGCTCAAGACGGTACCTTGTGGGGATGGGGCAGTAATACCTATAAACAATTGGGCAACAATGCAACAGGCAATGTTACATCGCCAGTACAAATTAGCAACGATCCTAATTGGGCATTTGTTTCGGCAGGTGAATTTTATAGTTTAGCTATTAAAAAAAAACGGAACCTTATGGGCTTGGGGCAGAAATAGTGATGGCCAGTTAGGAAATAATACTACAACTCAAATCAATATCCCCACTCAAATAGGCACAGATACTAACTGGGTAGGAGTATATGCAGGTTACCACCATAGTGTAGCTAAAAAAACAGACAATACCTTATATGCTTGGGGCGAAAATACGTACGGGCAAATAGGAAACAACACCACCGTAGCATTACAGCTTACCCCAACATTAGTAAATGGTACCAATTGGCAAACGGTTTCGTTAGGAGGAGGGCATACAATGGCATTGAAAGTAAATGGCGAATTGTGGGCTTGGGGTCGTAATATTTACGGACAATTAGGTTTAGGAAACACAACTAATGTTTCTGTTCCAACGCGAGTAGGTTTAAATTTATGGAAAAGTATAGAAGCTGGCGATTATCACAATGTTAGTATTAGAGATAATGGTGGACTATATTCTTGGGGCGATAACTTTATAGGACAATTAGGTTTAGGCGATACAAATCAACGAAATAGTCCAACGCAAATTGGTGCAGAAACCACTTGGAAATCAATTGCAGCTGGTTTATATAATGGTTATGCAACAAAAACCACAGGAACTTTATGGTCTTGGGGTGATAATTATAAAGGACAGTTAGGTAATGGTGCATTTGTTGAACAAAACAGCCCAATACAAGTGGGTACAGCTATCAATTGGGATAATGTAATTGCAGGCAATGAATATGCAATAGCTCAAAACAATGCAGGAACTTTTATGTCATGGGGAGATAACCAGTCAGGCCAATTAGGTAATGGTAATACTTTACTAAACAACACTGGGCAAAACACCCCAGGTGTAATGGGTTGCGCAGGAAATATTTTAGCTTTTGATGGCGTTGATGACAGAGTACGAATTGCAAACACAGGAACTGGTGTTTTAGGTGATAATTCGTTAAATGAAAGTTATACAATAGAATTAAAAGTACAACTAAACAGTATTGCTAATAATAAAGTATTTTCTAAAAATGCTACTTCTCCAAGTAACCAAGGTTTTACTATAGAAACCGATGCGTCAGGAAATTTATTTTTTGATCAAGCATATGGCGGAACTTTTAGTAGAGCACAAACTGCTTCACCTCTTTCTGTAAATACTTGGTATCGTATAGTGGCTACATTTGATTATGCAACCAAAACACACAAATTATACTTAAATGGTGCTTTGGTTCAAACAAAAACGGAAACAGGAACGCCTAATTTTGCCAATTTTGATGCTGGCTTGGGATATTCTTATGGAACGACATCTGGTAAATTAGATGGGAAATATAACGATTTACGCATTTGGAATATAGTAAGAACTCCAGTAGAAGTAAGTTCGTATACACGTAGTGCACAAGCCGTAAATTCTGTGCCAAATCTTATAGCACATTTTAAATTTAACCAAGGGATTGCCAATGCTAATAATTCAGGTTTAACCGTACTGGCTAATGAAATTACAGGAAGCCCAGTTGTTGGTACGCTCCAAAATTTTGCTTTAACAGGTTCAAATTCAAATTGGTCAACCGATGTAACAGCAAATGAAACTGTTGTATTAGGTATTGATAATTTTAACTTAACAGATACTGTTAAAATTTATCCCAACCCATCAACAGGCATTTTCAATATTTCAATTAATGAAGATGCATCAGTAGAAGTTTCTGATATGCTTGGCAAGGTCATCTTCTCTAATAAAGTAAAAGCTGGTAACAATACGATTGATATTACAAACTATCAATCGGGAATATATTTGTTAAATGTAAAAACGGAAAATGGTTCGGTTACTAAAAAGTTACTAAAAGAATAATTTTTTAAATTAATTTATTGTAAAAGCAACACTTTAATATAAAGTGTTGCTTTTTTGTTTGTTTTTGTTAAATTTACCAAAACTAAATTACTAACCAATAATAATTTTATGAATACAATAATGATTTATGTGCCAATAGTTATGGCAATCATCGGATTGATTTTTATGCAAATCAAAAAGAGCTGGGTCTTAAAGCAAGACGCTGGAGACGGCAAAATGAAAGAAATTTCAGATTACATCTACGAAGGTGCATTAGCTTTCCTAAAAGCAGAATACCGTTTATTAACTTTCTTTGTTATCGGAGCAAGTGTAGTTTTATTTGGTTTGACATTATTGCCAAACGCAACAACGCATTGGTTAATAGTTATTGCATTTATTATAGGAGCATTTTTCTCGGCTTTAGCGGGTAATATGGGAATGAAAATCGCAACAAAAACGAATGTTCGTACTACACAAGCCGCTCGTACTAGTTTACCACAAGCATTGAAAGTTTCTTTTGGTGGTGGAACAGTAATGGGATTAGGTGTTGCTGGTCTAGCAGTCCTTGGTTTAACAGGTATTTTTATTCTTTTGTTCCATAAATTTATGGGTGGTGTTTGGACATCAACTGAAGACATGACAATTGTATTAGAAACATTGGCTGGTTTTTCACTTGGAGCTGAATCTATTGCTTTATTTGCAAGAGTTGGTGGTGGAATTTACACTAAAGCTGCCGATGTTGGCGCTGATTTAGTAGGTAAAGTTGAAGCTGGTATTCCAGAAGATGACCCTCGTAATCCTGCTACAATTGCAGATAACGTTGGTGATAACGTTGGAGACGTTGCCGGAATGGGTGCCGATTTATTTGGTTCGTATGTAGCAACAGTTTTAGCTGCAATGGTTCTTGGAAACTATGTTATTAAAGATATGGGCGGAAAAATCGAAGACGCTTTTGGCGGAATTGGACCAATCTTATTACCAATGGCAATTGCTGGTTTCGGAATCTTGTTTTCTATTATAGGAACAATGTTAGTGAAAATTTCGGATGACAATGCCAAAGAAGCACAAGTTCAAAAAGCATTAAATATCGGTAACTGGGCGTCAATTCTTATGACTGCTGTTGCTTGTTATTTCTTAGTTAAATATATGTTACCGGAAACAATGACAATGAGTTTCTTCGGCGAAGGAATGCTCGAAATTTCTTCAATGAGAGTGTTTTATGCAACTTTGGTTGGATTGATAGTTGGTGGAGCTATTTCTTCTGTAACTGAATATTATACAGGATTAGGGACAAAACCAGTTTTGGCAATTGTACAAAAATCATCTACGGGAGCAGGAACTAACGTGATTGCGGGTTTGGCAACGGGAATGATTTCTACATTTCCAACAGTAATTTTATTTGCTGCTGCAATTTGGGCTTCTTACGCTTTTGCAGGATTTTACGGAGTAGCTTTGGCTGCATCTGCAATGATGGCTACAACAGCTATGCAATTAGCAATCGACGCTTTCGGACCAATTTCTGATAATGCGGGTGGAATTGCGGAAATGAGCGAATTACCTAAAGAAGTTCGTACAAGAACAGATATTTTAGATTCAGTGGGTAACACAACTGCTGCAACAGGAAAAGGATTTGCTATTGCTTCGGCAGCATTAACTTCACTAGCTTTATTTGCTGCTTATGTAACGTTTACAGGAATCGATGGAATCAATATTTTCAAAGCGCCAGTTTTGGCTATGTTGTTTATTGGTGGAATGATTCCAGTTGTTTTCTCAGCATTGGCAATGAACTCTGTTGGAAAAGCAGCAATGGATATGGTATATGAAGTACGTCGTCAGTTTAAAGAAATTCCAGGAATTATGGAAGGAACTGGAAAACCAGAATATGCAAAATGTGTCGATATTTCTACAAAAGCCGCTTTACGCGAAATGATGTTGCCAGGAATTATGACTATTGGTTTCCCAATTGCTATTGTGCTTTTAGGATTAATAGTTTACGGAGACAATCATCAGTTAGTTGCTGAAATGTTAGGTGGATACATGGCTGGAGTTACCGTTTCTGGTGTGCTTTGGGCAGTTTTCCAAAACAATGCTGGTGGTGCTTGGGATAATGCTAAAAAATCTTTTGAAGCTGGAGTGATGATCAATGGTGAAATGACTTACAAAGGTTCTGATGCTCATAAAGCTGCTGTAACTGGAGATACTGTTGGAGATCCGTTCAAAGATACTTCTGGACCATCTATGAATATATTAATCAAATTAACCTGTTTGATAGGATTGGTAATTGCTCCAATTTTAGGAAATGGGAGTCATGCAACTACCGAAAAAGGAGCTTGTTGCGCTTCGGAAGCTAAAACTGAAATGAAATCTTGTGCTAGTTCAAAATGCGACATGACTAAAATGGCAACAATGACTAAAGACGAATGTGCAGCAATGTGCGACGAAAAAGGTTGTTCTGCTGAAGAAAAAGCAGAATGTATGTCACATTATGATGAATCAGGAAAATTTAAAGGGGAAGTAAAGCAAGAAGTTTCTAAACAAATTTCTATCGAAAAATCGAATGTAGATGGTAAAGTA
>NZ_JAYSSZ010000274.1:0-7070 GCF_043720215.1 Flavobacterium sp.
AAGTATCTTATAGACAATGAGTTAAAAATAATTTGAAAATAGCAAGTCATTTAATCGAAATTCAAAGTTGGAAGTTTAAATATGTTATCCACAAGATTAACGTCTAACCTAAATGAATGAAAAAAAATGACAACAAAATTAAAAATCCACAATGTAAATCACAATAATTACGCCCGTAGTTTGATAGAAGCCAGTTTAGATCCACTAGTGACTATCAGTCCGTAAGGAAAGATAACGGATGTGAACGAGGCATCAGTAAAAGTTACAGGTATTTCGCGCGAAAAGCTAATTGATACCGACTTCTCCAATTATTTTACAGATCCAAAAAAAGCCCAGGAAGGTTATCTTCAGGTTTTTGAAAAAGGTTTTGTTTCGGATTATCCATTAACCATAAAACACAAAAACGGGAATTTAACAGATGTACTTTACAATGCTTCCGTTTATAAAGACGATAAAGGAAATGTGCTTGGCGTTTTTGCCGCAGCACGTGATATTACAGCACAAAAACAATCTTCGCAATATGCCCGTAGTTTATTAGAAGCCAGTTTAGATCCACTGGTGACTATCAGTCCGGAAGGAAAGATAACGGATGTGAACGAGGCATCAATAAAAGTTACGGGCGTTCCGCGTGAAAAGCTAATTGATACAGACTTCTCCAATTATTTTACAGATCCAAATAAAGCCCGAGAAGGTTATCTTCAGGTTTTTGAAAAAGGTTTTGTATCGGATTATCCATTAACCATAAAACACAAAAACGGGAATTTAACAGATGTACTTTACAATGCTTCCGTTTATAAAGACGATAAAGGAAATGTGCTTGGTGTTTTTGCAGCAGCACGTGATGTTACAGAACAAAAATGGGCAATTGAGTTAAGAAAGGTTAATAAAGAACTTGCTTTTCAAAACAAAGAGAAAGAAAAACAAGCAGAGGAGTTAATCATTGCCAACAAAATGGAGAGAAAACAAGTACTTGCACTGGCACTACAAACCAAAGATTTAAAACAAATAAATGAAAAGTTAAAGGATAAAGAACAACAATTAAGCAATCAATTTAATGCTATTAACAATTCGAATGCTATAATAGAATTCGATTTAAATGGAATTATTTTAGGTCTTAATGAAAATTTTTCAAAGATGTTGGGTTATTCAGAAAAAGAAATTGTGGGAAAGCACCATAGTATTTTTATTGTGAAGGATTATGTTGCTTCAAAAGAGTACCAACAATTCTGGGAAAATTTAAAAAACGGTGAATTTATACAAGGTGAGTTTAAGAGAATTGACAAAAACGGAAAAACTATTTGGTTACAAGGTAGCTACAATCCAATTTTGGATGCATCTGGAAAACCTTTCAAAATATTAAAGTTTGCAACAGATATTTCACTCGTTAGAAAACAAATGCTTGAACTGGCCAAACAAACAAAAGAGATAGAAATACGGGCAGAGGAGTTAAGTCTTGCCAACGAGGAACGCCGGGAAACCAATGAGTATTTGGAGAGTTTAATCGATTCTGCAAATGCTCCAATTATTGTATGGGACAAGAATTATAAAATCACACGGTTTAACAAAGCTTTCGAGAACATTACAGGGAGAACTGAAAAAGATGTTTTTGGCGAAACTCTGGAAATTCTCTTTCCACCTGCTTCTGTCGAAAATTCAATGGATCTTATTAAGAAAACACTTGAGGGTGAGCAGATGAAAGTTGAAGAAATCAATATCGCTCACATCGATGGTTCTGAAAGAATAATTCTTTGGAATTCAGCAAATATAATGTCTTCTGATGGAAAAATACTGATTGCCACTATCGCTCAGGGCAATGACATCACACAGAGAAAACAAGCAGAAGAAGAAATCACAAAAATGAATATACATTTAGAGCAGAGAGTCATCGAACGAACCTCTCAGCTTGAATCTGCAAATAAAGAATTGGAGGCGTTCAGTTATTCAGTTTCGCACGATTTACGCGCTCCTTTAAGACACATTTGCGGATTTGTTGATTTACTGATTAAAAATAATACAATTCAGCTCAATGAAAGTGGCATAAGGTATTTGAACATTATTTCAGAATCGTCTAACGAAATGGGTAATCTGATTGATGCCTTATTAACATTTTCAAGATTGGGAAGGTCTGAATTGCAAGGAACCAAAATTAACACAAAAACAATAGTCAACCATGTTTTAAAATCTTTTACCAGTGAATTGGAAGGAAGAAATGTTGAGATAAAAATAGCAGAACTACCAGATTCATGGGGCGACGAAAATTTACTCAATCAGGTATGGATAAATTTAATTTCAAACGCGTTGAAATATTCACGTAACCTTGATAAAGCCATTATTGAAATTGGAGGTAAAATGAAGGGTGAAAAAGCAATATTTTACGTAAAAGACAATGGTGTAGGGTTTGACATGAAGTATGCAGATAAACTATTTGGCGTTTTTCAACGTCTGCATAAAGCCAAAGATTTTGAAGGAATTGGCATTGGTTTGGCCAATGTGAACAGAATTGTTATGAGGCATGGCGGAAATTGCTGGGCAGAAAGTGAAATTGGCAAAGGCGCCACATTTTTCTTTAGCATTCCAATAAAGAATAGTTAATAAACAAAAATCAGGAAACGAATCTTGATGGATAATGACATCACACAAACGTCAAAATATAAAAATAAATTAGGTACACATGAAAACAGAAATAAAACGAATTCTTATTGTAGACGATAGTCCCAAAGATGTAGAGCTTGCCATTGCAGCTCTTTCTGAAAATAATATGGCCAACGAAATTATTGTTGCTGAAGATGGTGAAGAGGCATTGGATTACCTTTATAAACGCGGTAAATTCATAGATGAACATGGCTTTCCCGCTGTTATCCTCTTAGATATAAAAATGCCTAAAATGAACGGAATTGAAGTGCTTAGGCACATTCGCAATGATTCCAAATTTAATTTAATCCCTGTTATTATGGTAACCTCTTCGCGTGAGGAAAAAGATCTGGTTGAGAGTTATAAATTAGGAGCTAATTCCTATGTTGTAAAGCCCGTTGATTTTAACCAGTTCATGGAAGCTATAAAAATTTTGGGCCAATATTGGGCGATTGTGAATCAACCTCCTCCAATTATTTTATAATTAATTCTATTTGCAAAACAACTTATAAAAATTTCAATATGGATCATAACATAAAAATACTACACCTAGAAGATTCTATAAATGATTCTGAGTTAATACACGCAATTATTGAAAATAGCGGTATTAAAAATGATTATTATTTGGTAGACAATAAAGATGATTTTATTCATTTTTTAAAAACCAAAAAAATTGATATTATCCTGTCTGATTACAGTATGCCGGGTTATCAGGGAAGTGAGGCCTTGAAAATTGCAAGCCAAAACCATAGTCACATTCCTTTTGTTTTTGTTTCAGGAACTATTGGCGAAGATAGGGCTATTGATGCAATGGTAAACGGAGCAACAGATTATGTTCTTAAAAACAAACTTGAACGTCTGATCCCTGCAATTAAAAGAGCCTTAAAAGAATATGAGTTGGAGGCAAAGCGAAAAAAAGATGAATTAGAACTAAAAGAAAAAAACGCGCTCATTGAAGCCCAAAATGAAGAAAAAGAAAAACGAGCCAATGAATTATTAATAGCCAACAAGGAGCTTACTTTTCAAAACAAGGAAAAAGAAAAAAGGGCAGCAGAGTTGGTTATTGCCAACAAAGAACTTGCTTTTCAAAATGAAGAAAAAGAAAAACGAGCAGCAGAGTTGGTTATTGCCAAAGAACACGCTGAAGAAAGTGACCGTTTAAAATCAGCTTTTTTAGCAAATATGAGCCATGAAATTCGTACACCCATGAATGGCATTTTAGGCTTTGCTGAATTATTAAAAGGCCCTGGATTAACAATTGAAGAACAGCAAGAGTACATTGAGATAATTGATAAAAGTGGTAAACGAATGCTAAATATAATCAACGATATTGTTGATCTTTCAAAGATAGAATCTGGTTTAATGAAAATGAATATCAAAGATTCGAATATAAACGAGCAAGTAGAATATATTTATACTTTTTTCAAACCAGAAGTCGAAGCCAAAGGAATGCAACTTTTCTTCAAAAACGCTTTACCAGCAAACGAATCCATCATTTCTACTGACCGTGAAAAAATGTTTTCAATTCTTTCAAACCCTATTAAAAATGCAATTAAATATTCGAACAAAGGTTGTATAGAAATGGGATATGTTTTAAAAACGAAAACGGAATCCACAATTCAGAGTAGCAACAAAGAATTGGAATTTTATGTAAAAGATACGGGTATTGGGATTCCAAAAGATAGGCAGGAAGCCATTTTTGAGCGATTTGTTCAAGCTGATATTGAAGACATACATGCAATGCAAGGAGCAGGTCTTGGTTTGTCAATTACTAAAGCATATATAGAAATGCTTGGCGGTAAAATATGGTTAGAAAGTGAAGAAGAAAAAGGAAGCACTTTTTACTTTACCATTCCTTACAACAATAAATTGGAAGAAAAAAAAGTTACTGAAAACCTTGTCATTGACAATGAAATTGAAGTTCCTCTAAAAAAGATTAAAATTCTAATTGCAGAAGACGACCAAATATCAAAACTTTTTATTAATAAAGCCGTCCAATCTTTTGGTAAAGAAATTTTAAATGTAGATAATGGTGCCGATGCAGTTGAAGCTTGCCATAATAATAAAGATATAGATTTAGTATTGATGGATATTAAAATGCCTATTATGGATGGATACGAAGCCTCGCAAAATATTCGTCAATTTAACAAAGAAGTGGTCATTATTACTCAAACAGCTTACGGATTAAATGGGGATAGGGAAAAATCTTTGGATGCAGGATTCAATGATTATATAAGAAAACCAGTTAACAAAATGGAATTAGAATTACTAATACAAAAGTACTTCCATAATTAACGCAAAAGTTACCTTTTAATTTTCTTTTAATAGTGTATTAACCATTAAATTCCTTCTGTAGCTTCTGATAGGAAGAAGTGACAAATCAGCAATAATGTTCTTTTAGGATTGGGGTATAAGTTTGCACCTAAAGTTGTAATAGCTGTTAGCTGTTCGGTTATTTTTCTGCTATTATAATAGTATGTATTTCTTCTGTTTTATCATTTTTATCATAACTTTTTCTTATCAAATCCTGCTTTTCAAAATTGTTGATTTTTAATTGATTTGTTAAGTTTTCTAAATTGTGATAATAAAAATAAGTTCTGTCTCCGGTACTACCTTTCTGATAACCTGATTTATCTTTTTCACCTTCTACAAAACTTAAATATAATTTCCCGTTTTCATTTAATAAATTTTTACAATCAATTATGAATTTTTCAACATCCAATTGGGATAAATAGGGCAAACAAAATCCACAAACAATTGCATCAAATTTATTCTTTATATTTTCAATATCTCTACTATCAATTATTTCAAACATTGCGTTAGGACAATTTGTTTTTGCCAATTCAATCATGTTAGGTGAAATGTCAGTTCCTAGAATTTCAAAATCTGGTCTTTTATCCAATAAATATTTTGTTATATTTCCAGGACCACAACCAATTTCTAAAATTGATGGATTTTTCTTCAACAATAATTCGCAAAACTTGTCATAAGTGTCATTATATAAATCTAAATCCATAAATTTAGCTTCATATAATTTTGCTACTTTATTCCAAGTTTCAAATGTTTCTAAATATTTATCCATTTCGGTTTTTTTAACTGACGATTAATGTCCTGACGCTTGGCGATGTGGCGGATTTTAGCACTAAAGTTCATACAAACTAGAAATGCTAAACTTTGCACAAATATTTCTAGGAAGCAGGTCAGTCGCAATCTTGCTAAACGCCTGTTAGCAGCCGTTTATTTCTGCCAGTTCCGTTTTGCACTTAAAGTACTGTATTTATTGACTTTATAAAATTTCACAATGCAATTGTAAGCAACAAAAAGCAATGAAATACTTGTTTTGTTATACCTATTGTTGTACCTTCGTACTACGTTGCATCAGTATGAAACACTTGTGTTTACAATACTTTCACTTGTTTGCATCGGAATACAAATATAGTACAACATTTCTAATTTCCTATCATTATGGCTTCTATTAAACTAATTTTAAGAACACATCAAGCAGACCAAACAGGTCATTCTCCGCTTTATATCCGAATTATAAAAGATAGAAAAACGAAATTTATCACTGCTGGAGTTAAACTAAAAGAGAACGAGTGGGATGAAACAAAGCAGAAAGTAAAAAAGAACCACCCAAATAGTGCGAGAATGAATGCGTCATTATCTCAAAAGATTGCAGATGCTGAAGGACAAGTTGCAGACTTGGAACGCAAAGTAAAAACCATTTCAATCAAAAAGTTAAAAGAAGCTATAAAGGGTAAAGAAGTACCAAACTTTTTCGAGTATTCTTATGCTCGTTGTGAAAAAATAAAAGGAAGTGTTTCTTTTGGAACTTATAAAAATTACAAATTGTACACCAAGAAATTTGAAAATTATGTGGGTAGTAAGGATGTGTATTTTGATGATATTACGGTTTCGGTTTTAAAGGATTATATGGCTCATATGGGAAATGTTCTAAAAAATGGAGCAACAACACAACGTTACTCTATAATGATTTTGGCAATAATGTTCAAGGAAGCCATTAAAGAAGATATTATTCCAGAATATATGTACCCATTTAATAAACTGACATTAAAAAAAGATACTGAAAAAAGAGTTTTTTTAAACAAAGACCAAATCGAAATACTAACCAATTTAGAGCTAAAGGAAGGACGAAAAGCGGATTTATGGAGAGATTTATTCCTTTTCTCAATTTATGCAGGAGGATTAAGATTTAGTGATGTTATAGAATTGCAATACAATAATTTTAACGAAGAAGAGCAAAGAATAAAAAAAGTAATTCGTAAAACAGGAAGATTACACCAATTTAAAATCGGTAAAGTCGCACTTGATATTTTAAGTAAATACAAAAAAGAAAATGTGCAGCAAGATGATTTTATATTTCCAATAATAACAGATAAAGTTGGATATTATAAAAGCGAAGAAACACGTTATTTTAT
>NZ_JAYSSZ010000275.1:0-7070 GCF_043720215.1 Flavobacterium sp.
TGACCAGTTTTAAAATGAGTTATTTCGACCACGAACCTGTTGGTAAATTAGTCACTCGTTCAGTTTCAGATATAGAAGCCATTGCTAGGATCTTCAGTCAAGGTTTATTTATGATAATAAGTGATTTTCTTAAAATGGTAGTTGTACTAGTATTTATGCTAGTTATGAACTGGAAACTGACCATGATAATCGTTGGTGCCATGCCAATATTAATTTATGTAACCAGAGTATTTCAGAAAAAAATGCAACTCGCTTTTGAAGAAGTAAGAAACCAAATTGCAAATATGAATACGTTTGTGCAAGAACGAGTTACTGGAATGAAAATCGTACAACTATTTACTAGAGAAGACATTGAGTTCGAGAAATTTAAAGAAATAAACAACAAACATCGAAAAGCTTGGATAAAAAACGTTTGGTATAACTCCATATTTTTCCCATTTGCTGATATCATTTCATCATTAACTTTAAGCGCCATAATCTGGTACGGAGGAATAAGTATCATAGATGGAGACAATTTAACAACTGTTGGGCAATTATTTGCTTACACAATGTATATTGCGATATTTTTTACGCCATTGCGTCAAATTGCAGATAAATTTAATGAGATGCAAATGGGCATGATCGCCGCCAATCGTGTTTTTGAAGTTCTAGATACACAAAGTCACATTCAAGATAAAGGAGAGAAAATAGCACCCAATTTTGAAGGAGAAATAAAATTTGATAAAGTAACTTTTGGTTATAAACCAGATGAAGATGTTCTAAAAAGCGTTAATTTTTCTGTAAATAAAGGCGAAACTATTGCTATTGTTGGTGCTACTGGAGCAGGAAAATCAACTATAATTAACTTACTAAATCGTTTTTACGAAATAAAATCGGGAGTAATTTCTATTGATGGCGAAGATATTACGAGTTATACTTTAGACAGTTTGCGAACACAAATTGCGGTAGTTTTGCAAGATGTTTTCCTTTTTGCAGATACTATTTATAATAATATTACACTACATAATCCAGCAATTTCTAGAGAAGAAGTTTTGGCTGCAGCCAAAGAAATTGGCGCACACAAATTTATTATGAGTTTGCCAGGAGGATATGATTATAATGTAAAAGAGCGTGGCAATATGTTATCGTCAGGACAGCGGCAACTCATTGCTTTTTTGCGTGCTTATGTAAGCAAACCAAGTATTTTAATTCTTGACGAAGCAACTTCGTCTATTGATGTTTACTTGGAAGAATTAATACAAAAAGCAACTGAAACGTTGACTAAAAGCAGAACATCAATTGTAATTGCACATAGATTGGCAACTGTTATTAATGCTGATAAAATTGTAGTTTTAGATAAAGGGATTGTCGTTGAAGAAGGAACACACAACCAACTTTTACTAAAAGAAAATGGTTTTTATAAACGCTTATATGATTCTCAATTTGTGACTCATGAAGAAGAAATTTAGTAGAAACAAAAAAGCCACGAAATCAGATTTCGTGGCTTTTTTTATACATTAAATTCCAAACTATTTTTTGTTTAGTGCTTCAGACATTTCATTTGAAATTGACGAGCGTTCCATTTTAAGTTTTCCTGACATCGTTTCTATAACAACAGTTGTTTCAGCTAGTTCAGCAACTTTACCGTGTAAACCACTTTTTGTTACTATTTTGTCTCCAACTTTTAATGATGCTTCAAATTCTTTTTCTTTTTTCGCTTTCGCTTGTTGCGGTCTAATCATAAAGAAATAGATTACAACAAACATTAAAAGAAAAGGTAAAAACTGTGTTAATTGTGCCATAATAATTTATTTTTTTGCAGGAATGTTTTTTTCTGCTTTTGGATTAATATTTACTTTAAATCTAAGTATTTCACTACCTAATTCGGTATTTGTTCTCAATGTTATTGTTTTGTTTTGATGTCCAATTTTTCCTTCAGAATTGAAAATGATTTTTATCTCGCCACTTTCTCCTCTTTTCACTGGAGTTTTTGTCCATTCTGGAACAGTACAACCACAACTTGCTTGAGCGTGAATGATTATTAAATCATTTTTCCCAATATTTTTGAATTTATAAACATGTTCTACCTTATCACCTTGTGTAATATCTCCGAAATCAAAATCTACATTATCTATTTCAATTTTTGAATACTCTTCTGGTTTCATGATTTTTTTGGGCACAACAGCCATCTGATCTGCTTGATCTTGTGCTTGAACCATATTTTTGTCATCTAACTTGAATGTAGCAGTTCCTTCTTCTTTTTTGCATGACACAGTCGATACTAATGATATGACTGCAATAAGTGTCATTAAATTTTTAATCATAAATTCTATTTTTACATTAAACCTCGTCCAACTTTTTTTAATTTGCCATTGACTTCAAATTCTTTTGCAATTGTATCCAAAATTCCGTTAATAAAAACACTACTTTTTGGTGTAGAATATTCTTTAACAATTTCTAAGTATTCGTTTATAGTAACTTTTACTGGAATTGAAGGGAATTTTAAAAATTCGCAAATAGCCATTTTTAATACAATTGTATCAATTTCGGCAATACGATCTGCTTCCCAATTAGGTGTTTTATCAGCAAATTCCTTAGCTAATTCCTGATCGTTAAGTAGTACCTTTCTAAAAAGATTACTCACAAACTCTTTGTCTTCAGTATCATTATATAATTTTGGAACAAAGAAGTTTCCGTTTTCAGTATTTTGAATAGCTTTCAATTGCTTTAGAATTAAAGTATTCACTAACGGAATATCATCTATCCAAGTTAGCTTATGATCTTCAAGATACTCGTAAAGCTTAACATTTGGTGCAATTATTTCAGTGAAAACTGAAGCAATAAAATCTCGATCTTCATCAAAATTAGATTTAGGATTGCTCATATAATCCTGATACAAATCACTTTCTTTGATGGCTTGTAATAATATTATAATGTAATCGTCGTTAAGTTTCCAGTTGTTTATTTTTCTGTCTTCAAGAGCATTCAATAAAGATTTATTCTCAGAGAGAATATGCAATATTTTATTGTTTACAAACTTAAGATTTGGATTTTTCTCTTCTTTTGTAACTAAGTGTTTGTTACGAGAAATTTCGATAAGTGCTTCCTCTTTTGCTTGAATTTCAATCAATGTAGAGACCATTATCAAATATAAATCTTGTACATTTTCGATACTTTGAAATAAGAATTTTTCTTCTTTTTCTAAATTATCGGACTTTGTTTGATGCATAGAATATAACGTTTGCATCACTTTTACTCGAATATGTCGTCTGTTTAACACTATGTAAGAACATTTAAAAAATTAATGAAGCGAAAGAAATTCTTTCGCTTCACAAAAGTACAATTATATTTATTACGCTACTATTTAGCGCTTTCTTTTTTTCTTAATTCGATACGATTTTGAGCAATTCTCATTGCTGCTTGGTGTGTCGTAATTTTATTTACATCTGCATAATCAAAAATTTCTAATGTAGTGTTGTAAATATTTTCGGTTCTACGCATAGATTCTGCCATATCATAACCTACAATTTCAGCATAAACATTGATTATACCACCAGCATTAATCAAAAAATCTGGAGCATAAGCAATTCCTCGTTCTTGCAAGATAGCTCCGTGAATGTTTTCGTTTGCTAACTGATTGTTTGCGGCTCCAGCAATAATTTTTGCTTTTATTTTATGAATTGTATTGTCATTTATAGTAGCCCCAAGTGCACAAGGTGCATAAATATCTACATCGGCACTGTATAAATCGTCACCATGATAAATTTTTGCTCCATATTTGTTCCCTATTTCTTCTAAACGAGCTTCATTAATATCTGAAATAATTACTTTCGCTCCTTCAGCAGTAAGATAATCTACCAGAGTTTCTCCAACATGACCTATTCCTTGTACCAAAACTTTTTTCCCTTCTAGGATATCTGAACCAAATTTATATTTAGCTGTAGCTTTCATTCCCATATAAACACCATAAGCAGTTACAGGAGATGGATTTCCTGAACCACCTTTTTCTATAGAAACACCAGTAACGTGTGGTGTTTGCAAACGAATTAAATCCATATCGCCTGTTGTAGTTCCTACATCTTCGGCAGTTATATATTTTCCGCTTAATGAATTTACATATTGACCAAATTTAGCAATCATTTCAGTAGTTTTATCTATTTTAGAATCTCCAATGATAACCGCTTTTCCGCCACCTAGATTTAATCCTGTAATAGCAGACTTAAAAGTCATACCACGTGACAAACGCAAAACATCGTTTAGTGCTTCCCATTCGTTTTCATATTTCCACATTCTAGTTCCACCAAGTGCTGGTCCTAAAACTGTATTATGTATACCAATTATTGCTTTCAAACCAGTATCTTTGTCATTGCAAAAAACAATTTGTTCGTGATTATCAAAAGACAATTGTCCAAAAACTGGATCAATTTTATGAAGTTCACTAGCTTTTATAGTTTCAGTAATCATAATGTATATTTTTTAAGTTTAAGGGCTGTTTTAAAAAAGTCGATGCAAAATTACTCTTTTAATTCAAAAATTCATAAAATTAGACCTAATTGTTAATAAAATATTATTAAATTCACAATCACATAATCACAGAAAATTCAAACAATTAACCGTTTTTAATGTAAATATTTGATTTTATATATAATTACCATCATAAAATGAAAGAACTTCTTTATTTAAATCCATATTTTGCAAAATATAAGTATCATTTTTTATTAGGTATTGTTGCAACAATAGCGGCACAAATATTCTCATTATATACACCTGATTTAATTGGAAATTCAATAACGGCTGTAGAAAATTATTTAAAATCTGATGCTGCAAATTCTGATTCTGTAAAGAAGTTATTACTAAACAATATCTTGTTTATATTAGTAACAACATTAATCGCGGCAGTTCTTACCTTTTTAATGCGTCAGACACTAATCGTAATGTCTAGACACATAGAGTTTGATTTAAAAAATGAGATTTTTAAACAATATGAAAATTTAACTCAAAATTTTTACAAACACAATAGAACTGGCGATTTAATGAATCGCATAAGTGAAGATGTGGGACGAGTTAGAATGTATGTTGGGCCTGCAGTAATGTACATTATAAATGCAGTTATTCGTTTTGCAATTGTTATTTACTATATGTATTGTGTATCACCTGAATTAACATTATACACACTTCTACCATTACCAATTTTAGCTTATTTAATTTTTAAATTAAGTACTGCAATTAATGTACGAAGTACTGTTTTTCAAGAAAATTTATCGAATTTATCTAGCTTTACCCAAGAAATATTTTCCGGTATTAGAGTAATAAAAGCCTATAGCATTGAAGACATAAAACAAACTGAATTCGAAATACTTTCGCAAGAAAGTAATGAAAAAAGCTTAAGACTAGCAAAAATACAAGCACTGTTTGGTCCGTTAATGCTTTTATTAATAGGCATAAGCAATCTTTTAGTTGTATTTTTAGGAGGCATGATGTATATAAATGGTAGCATCAAAGATATTGGAGATATTGCCAAATTTATTTTATATGTAAATATGCTAGTTTGGCCAGTGGCATCTATTGGATGGGTTTCTTCATTAGTACAAGAGGCAGAAGCATCTCAGAAACGTATTAATGAATTTTTGAAAATTGAACCTGAAATTAAAAATAGTAATTTCACGCCTATGACCTTCGAGGGAAATATAAAGTTTAATAATGTTTCACTTGTTTATGAGGACACTAATATTAGAGCATTAGATAACATTAGTTTTTCAGTAGATAAAGGAGAAACATTGGCAATTATTGGAAGAACTGGATCCGGAAAATCGACAATTTTATCCTTACTAAGTAGATTATACGATCCAACTTCTGGAAATATAACTATTGACGGTATAAAAATTCCAGAAGCAAACTTAAAAAATTTACGTAAAAGTATCGGATTTGTTCCTCAAGATGCTTTTCTTTTTTCGGACACAATACTAAATAATATTAAGTTTGGAAAAGAAAATGCAACTCATGACGAAGTGGTTTCTGCCGCAAAAAATGCTGTTGTTCATGATAACATTATCGATTTCAAAGACCAATACGAAACCATATTAGGAGAAAGAGGAATTACACTTTCTGGAGGACAAAAACAACGTGTTTCTATAGCCCGAGCTATTATTAGTAATCCTGAAATTTTGCTATTAGATGATTGCTTATCCGCAGTTGATACTGAAACGGAAGAAACAATATTGAATAATCTGGAGGTCATTTGCAGGGACAAAACAACCATAATTGTAAGCCATCGAGTATCTTCAGCAAAAAATGCAGATAAAATAATTATAATCGATGCTGGAAAAATTGTACAAGAAGGCACTCATAATCAATTAATAAACGAAGACGGTTATTACAAATCTTTATATTTAAAACAAATTGCTGAAAAAGAAATGTTATAATTGTTGTTTTGTTCTGATTTTTTTTACACTTTTGGGGTAACAAACAACTATTAAAAATTGATAGAATGAATAGGAATGAAAATGATATGTTAGAAAAAGAAGAGATTTTTTCTAAAGTATTACGCGCAGGAAGAAGAACTTATTTTTTTGATGTACGATCTACAAAGGCTGATGATTACTACATCACCATTACTGAAAGTAAAAAATTTACTGAAGAAGATGGTTCCTTTCACTTCAAAAAACATAAAATTTATTTATATAAAGAAGATTTTACCGCTTTTGCTGAAATCCTTGAAGAAATGACTTCTTATGTCTTAAATAACAAAGGAGAAGAAGTTATTTCAGAAAGACATCAAAAAGATTTCAAAAAAGAGTATCTTTCTGAAAAATCTGAAGAAGAAATTCCATCGACTGGAAGTTTTACTAACATAGATTTTGATGATATTTAACAAAAAATGTGTTTTAATAAACTAAAAATGATTTAAAATGAAAAGCAAAATATTAAAATTATCGATTATTTTTTCTCTTTTCTTTGTTTGTAATTTGACTTATGGTCAGGATAAAACAGCTGATTACAAATCTATCGAAATAACTGGTTTTGACAAAAGTGGAGAGCCAGAAATGAAATTTTATAATGATGGAAGAATCGAATTGGTTTTTAAAAAATGT
>NZ_JAYSSZ010000276.1:0-7060 GCF_043720215.1 Flavobacterium sp.
GTGGTAGCAGCAAATTATAACTGTCCTGGACAATTGGTTATTTCTGGTGAATATAAAGCCGTAGAATTGGCTTGCGAAAAAATGAAAGAAGCAGGTGCAAAACGAGCTTTAATTTTACCTGTTGGTGGTGCATTTCACTCTCCAATGATGGAACCCGCTCGTGAAGAATTAGCAGCAGCTATTGAAGCAACAACTTTCTCTACTCCTACTTGTCCCGTATATCAAAATGTAACTGCAAGGGCAGTTTCTGATCCAAATGAAATTAAGAAAAACTTAATTATACAATTGACTGCTCCTGTAAAATGGACACAATCTGTACAACAAATGATACAAGATGGTGCCACTTTATTTACCGAAGTAGGTCCAGGAAAAGTATTGGTTGGCTTGGTTGGAAAAATTGATAAAGAAGTAGAAACCTTTTCGGCTTAATTTTTAAATCGAATTTAAATACAATCCTCATAAAATTTATTTGTGAGGATTTTTTATATTTGAAAATCAAACAACTAACACATGTCAAAAATACTTGAATTATTTAATAAAATTGAAACCTCAAAAGTTATTGCTTCTAATATTGATTATTCCGAATATATTGCTTTAGATTTATCAACTGCAAATGCCGAATTAGAAAGACACAGTTTAGAAACTGCAGCAGATTATGAAATTTTCATTCAAAACTACTTAGATAATAATAAAAGTAAAATAGCTTATGGTGGCTATATAGAAACTCGAAATTTATACAAAAGAAGTTTTGTTTTCAATAGCCAAAATACTGACGAAAGAAATATACACATTGGCTTAGATTTATGGATAAACGAACAAGCTGCAATTTATTCTGCTTTAGATGGAAAAATTCACAGTTTTCAGAATAACACCGCATTAGGCGATTATGGTCCAACAATTATTATAGAACATGAAATTGAAAATATTAAATTTCATACATTATATGGGCATTTGAGTGAAGCTAGCTTAATAGGTAAAAATGTAGGTGATTTAGTAAAAAAAGGCGAACAAATTGCTAATCTTGGTCTCCCACCAATAAATGGTGATTATGCACCACACTTACATTTTCAAATTATAATTGATATGGAAAACAAAACTGGTGATTATCCGGGTGTTTGCAATATAAAAAATCTAGAATATTACTCAGTAAATTGTCCAGATCCTAATTTATTATTAAAAATAAAGTAATTAGACTTTATGAATTAACATGAGAAATTTTTTAATTTCTAAATTTCTTTCTTTTTATAATTAATGATAAAAACACCCAGAATAATTAACGCTGTTGCAATAATAAAATCACTAGTAATTACTTCGTCAAGAAACAACCAACCCAAGAAAACTGCAATAATGGTATTAATATAATTTAAGATTGAAACTTGAATAGCTGTAACTCTTTTTAAGGCATATAAATAACAGAAAAATGCCAAAACCGATCCGAAAATGGCTAAATATAAGGTTGCAAAAACACTTCTAAAACTCCATAAACTAACATCTACATTTGGAGAAAATATAAGTGCCAGAAATAACTGAATAATAGCTGCAATAGCAAATTGATAAAACAAATTGAGTGCAATATTATTAGATTTATGAATGTGCATTTTAGAATAAACGGTTCCTGCCGACCAACTTAAAATGGCGATACTCAAAAACAGAATTCCAGTTTTATAATTTGGGTCTAAAATAGCTCCAAGCCCATCTCTAAAGATAAAAACAACACCAAGAAAACCAACAATAACTCCAATAAAACCTTTGATACTTGGTTTTTGTAACCCAAATAAAATGCTTCCAATAAAAATAACAACTGGAGATAAAGCACTTAATATTGAAGTTAAACCACTTGGAACACTTTTTTCGGCAATAGTGGTAAAACCATTGGCGATAACAATCATTAATATTGCTGGTACAAACTGAACTTTAAAATTTTCCCAGCCAATCCAAGACAATTCTTTTTTGTAAAGTAAAATACAAAGTATAATTAATGCAGCCAAACCTTGTCTCATCGAAGTAATGTACCAAGGTGGAATCGTTTCGACAGCAACTCGAATACCAAAATAAGTGGTTCCCCAAACAACTGCAACTACAATTAGGCAGAATAATAATTTAAAATCCGTATTTTGGTTCATACTTTTAAGATAATAGCCTTTTAGACAAAAAACTGTTTTCGCAAAGGCTCACAAAACTAACCTCTAATTTTTTGTTCCCATTTCCAAGCACTTCCTAAAGCTTCTTCTAATGTAGATTGTGCTTTCCAACCTAAAACAGTATTGGCTTTATCGGTATTGGCATAAGCAGAAACGATATCACCTTCTCTTCGAGGAACTATTTTGTATGGTAATTTTCTTCCAGAAACTTTTTCGAAAGTGGTGATAACTTCCAAAACCGAGCTTCCTGTCCCAGTTCCTAGATTGAAAGTTTCTACTTTATCTACGTTTTTCTTATTTAATAAACGTTGCAACGCAATAACATGAGCTTTTGCTAAATCGACCACATGAATATAATCTCGAATACAAGTCCCATCTGGCGTTGGATAATCATCCCCGTAAACCGATAATTCCTGACGCAAACCTATTCCTGTTTGCGTGATATACGGAATTAAATTTTGTGGAATTCCAATAGGCAATTCACCAATTTCGGCACTTGGATGCGCTCCAATCGGGTTAAAATAGCGCAATAAAATCGAATTTATAGTACTGACTTTACAAACTTCTGTAATAATTTCTTCGCCTATTTGTTTTGTGTTTCCGTATGGAGAAATGGCTGGTTGTATGGGTGCATTTTCTGTAATGGGCATTTTTTCGGCCTGGCCATAAACGGTACAAGAGGAACTGAAAATAAAATTAGCTTCGGTTTTTTGTTGCAATTCTTGCAGGATATAAACCAAGGTGTTAATGTTGTTTTCGTAATACAACAAAGGATTTTCGACACTTTCCCCCACTGCTTTTGATGCTGCAAAATGAATTACACCATCAATATTATTATGTTTTTTAAAGAAATCTCGTACCGATGTTTTTTCTCTTAAATCTAATTTTTCGTACAAAAGTGTTTTACCTGTAATGGCAACAATTCCTTTTAGGACTTCTTCAGACGAGTTAGAAAGATTATCGATAATTACTACTTCGAAACCTTCATTTTGCAATTCGACAACGGTGTGAGAACCTATAAATCCGAGACCTCCTGTTACTAGTATTTTCATGAAATGTTGATTTGGTTATTCGTTGATTTGGTTATTCGATTGAACAAATCAACGAATAACCAAATCAACCTATTTTAAAAACTCTAAAACAGAATCGGTTATAAATTTTATTTGTTCGTCGTCAAGTTCTGTGTGCATTGGCAACGACAGCACTTCTTGAACTAATTGATTAGTTACCGGAAAGTCTTCTTCTTTATATCTCGAATCTAAATAGGCTTTTTGAGAATGCAACGGAATTGGGTAATAAATCGCACATGGAATGTCTTTGCTTAACAAATAATCCATCAAACCATTTCTGTCCGCATCGATAATTCGTAAGGTATATTGATGAAAAACATGGCAATCGCAAATCTCGCAAATGCTTGGCGCTACAATATTTTTATGTCCTTCAAAAGCTGCTGAATATTTTCTAGCCGCATCTTGACGAGCTTTACTATACGTATCTAAAAGTGGTAATTTTGCATTCAAAACAGCCGCTTGAATACTATCTAAACGAGAATTTACTCCTACAACATCGTGGTGGTAACGTACATACATTCCGTGATTTACAATACCTCGAAGCGTGTGTGCTAAGTCATCATCGTTTGTAAAAATAGCGCCACCGTCACCATAACAACCTAAGTTTTTAGACGGAAAAAATGACGTTGCTCCTACATGACCTATTGTTCCAGCTTTCTTTTTTGTGCCGTCAGAAAATTTGCAATTGGCTCCAATAGCTTGTGCATTATCTTCGATTACAAAAAGGTTGTGCTCGTTTGCAATTTGCATGATCGCTTCCATATTAGCAGCACGACCAAACAAATGTACCGGAATAATGGCTTTTGTTTTGGGTGTTATTGCTTTTCTAATGGCTTCAATATTAATATTCATATTGTACCTATCAACATCGACTAAAACAGGTGTTAATTGCAAAAGTGCAATAGTTTCGACAGTGGCTGCAAAGGTAAAATCGGCAGTAATCACTTCGTCACCAGGCTTTAAACCCAGTCCCATCATAGCTATTTGCAAAGCATCGGTTCCGTTTGCACAAGGAATCACATGTTTTACATCTAGATATTCTTCAAGATTTTTTTGGAATTTGTGGACTTCTGGTCCGTTTATGTAAGTATTTGTATCTAAAACTCCTTGAATAGAAGTGTTTACTGTATCTTTTATTTTTTCGTACTGACTTTTTAAGTCAACCATTTGAATTTTTTTCATCTTTTTTATTTATGACAAAGTCTAATATTGAATACAAAAATAGGAATTTTAGAAGAATGAATTCAAACATAATTAAAAGAAAGTGTATTTTAGCATCAGAAATATTTTGATATGCTTTTCCTATATAATTTTATCGTTTATATTGCTAATTTCTTATTGCAAATTGTTGCTATTTTCAGTCCAAAAATGAAGCTTTTTGTTGATGGTCGAAAAACTGTTTTTACAACTTTACAAAGCAAAATAAACTCAGAAGATAAAACCATTTGGTTTCACGCTGCGTCTCTAGGAGAGTATGAACAAGGTTTGCCAGTAATTGAAAAAATAAAAGAAAAATTTCCTGCTCACAAAATTGTGGTTACTTTTTTTTCTCCTTCTGGTTATGAAGTTAGAAAAAACAATACGGTTGCTGATGTTACGGTTTATTTGCCTTTAGATACTAAAAATAATGCACAACAATTCTTAAAATTAGTGCATCCAGAAATGGTTTTCTTTATCAAATATGAATATTGGCCTAATTATTTGAATGAACTCAAAAAACAGAATATCAAAACCTATCTAATTTCGGGTATTTTTAGAGAAAAGCAATCTTTTTTTAAATGGTATGGTGGCTTTTATAGAAATGCCTTACAAGCTTTTGATTACTTTTTTGTACAAAACGAAAGTTCTAAAAAACTATTGCAAAGTATTGGTTTTACTAATATAAAAATTTCTGGAGACACGCGTTTTGACCGAGTAGCTTCTATTTTAGAACGTGACAATTCATTAGATTTTATAGAACAATTCAAAAATAATACGATAACAATTGTTATTGGAAGTTCGTGGCCAAAAGACGAAAGTTTATTGATAAATTATATTAATCAATCCTCAAATGAGGTGAAATTTATTATTGCACCACATAATATTAAGTCGGAGCAAATTCAGGAATTAAAAAATTCAATTACTAAAAAATCTATTTTATTTTCAGAAAAAGACAATCAAGATCTCTCTAATTTTGATGTATTTATTATTGATACCATTGGAATTTTAACTAAAATATATTCTTACGCAGATATTGCTTATGTAGGCGGCGGTTTCGGAAATCCTGGTGTTCACAACATATTAGAACCTGCTACTTTTAGTGTTCCGATTGTTATTGGTCCAAATTTTTCTCATTTTGCAGAAGCAACAGCTTTAGTCAACATGACGGGTTGTGTTTCTATTTCTAATCAAAAAGAATTGAATGAAATTTTCGATAATTTAATTCAAAATCCCGATGAAAGATTTGAAAAAGGACATATTTGCAACACTTTTGTAAATATGAATAAAGGAGCGACAGATATTATTTTAAAACATATTTCTTAATCAAAACTTAAAAAAAATAACCCAAATAAATTAAATTCTTACATTGCAACCTTCAAAAAAAACAGTACTTATGAAATTTTTAAAACTATTCCTCCTATTATTTGTCATACAAACACAAGCGCAGCAAGGTGGTATGTGGATTCCTTCGTTACTAAACGGAATGAACGAAACAGAGATGAAAAACTTGGGTATGAAAATCTCTGCCGATGATATTTATTCAGTAAATCATTCTAGTTTAAAAGATGCCGTTCCGCATTTTAATGGTGGTTGTACTTCGGAAGTAATTTCCCCAAAAGGATTAATTCTTACCAATCACCACTGTGGTTTCGATGCTATTCAAAACCATTCCTCTATTCAACACGATTATTTAACCGATGGTTTTTGGGCAATGAAAATGGAAGACGAATTACCAAACGAGAATTTAGTGGTAACATTTATTGTAAGTATCAATGATGTAACTGCTCAAGTTTTAGATGGTGTTGCAGCCATTACTTCGGAAGCAGAAAAACAAAAGAAAATTCAGGAAAATATAACTAAGGTTTCTGGAAGTTTTACAAAAGAAGCTTGGCAAGAAAACAAAGTACGAACTTTTTTTGAAGGAAATCAATACATTTTATTTGTAACAGAAACCTTCAAAGACGTTCGTTTGGTTGGCGCTCCACCAAGTTTAATTGGTAAATTTGGATCTGATACGGATAATTGGGTTTGGCCACGTCATACAGGCGATTTTTCGATGTTTCGGATTTATGCTGACAAAAATAACCACCCGGCAGCATACTCTAAAGACAATGTTCCTTATACACCAAAACACTTTTTACCAGTTTCTCTAGATGGTATTCAGGAAGACGATTTTACAATGGTTATGGGTTATCCTAGTAAAACGCAGGAATATTTACCATCGTTTGCAGTAGCACAAATTGTAAATGAAACCAATCCTGCAAAAATAGAAATTCGTGATGCAGCGCTAAAAGTACAAGATGGCTTCATGCGAAAAGACAATGCCATCAAGATTCAGTATGCTTCAAAATATGCTGGTGTAGCCAATTATTGGAAAAAATGGATTGGCGAAAGTCAAGGTTTGAAAAAATCGAATGCGATTGGCATCAAACAAAATTTTGAAAAAGAGTTGAAACAAAAAGTCATTGCAATAGGCAAACAAAACGAATATGGTAACTTATTAGCTGAATTTGAGAAAAACTATACTGAAATAGCACCTTACGCCGTAAGCAGAGATTATTTTAATGAAGTCGTTGTAAAAAACACAGAATTATTAAGCTTGGGTTACAAATTATACCAACTAGAACAAGTGTTTACAACCAAAGGCGA
>NZ_JAYSSZ010000277.1:0-2627 GCF_043720215.1 Flavobacterium sp.
TTATCTAAGGCGGGGAAAAACATTACTTTTAAGATCAATTTTTGTTGTCATTATTTTTTTTGAGGTGCTTTTACCCTACTTCAGATCTGGAAATTTTCAAGACGATTTAGCACCAAGACCTTTTCTTCATGGTGCGTATGATGTGCAATTTATGATTCAAAACGGAGATTCGCTTTCAAATATGGAAATGCCAATTAAACGAATATTTGTACACCGTGACGGATACCTTATCTTTCAGAATAATCAAGATGAAAGTATCCGCCCGACTAAGTCCATCTTTCAATTAATCTATAAACTTCTGATCTTTGTAATAAAAAGATATGGAACAACAAATACAGATGTATTCCTTTGTGGAAGAATGGAAATCTTCGAACTTAACAAAAGGAGATTTTGCTGCACAAAAATCCTTGCGTTATCATAGTTTCAATTACTGGATAAAAAAATACAACAAAGACCGTTCTTTAGAAGATTTACAATCTGATGTATCATTCTTCTCAGCTCCTGAAAGGATAGGCGAAAGCAAAAAAGTTTCGACCTTAAAATCATTGGATCGGAAAGCGATGTTTATCGAACTTCCCAATGGAATAAAAATCACCATTTACTGATGTTAGGTTTAAGTTCACAAGTCAAGTACCACATGTGTTGTACTTTAATTGATATGCGAAATGGATTTAATGGTTTAGCAGGATTGGTCAGGAATTATTTACAGAAAAACCCAACTACTGGCGACGTTTTTGTATTCATCAACAAACCAAAAACACACATAAAATTGCTTTATTGGGATGGAGATGGATTTGTGATATTTTACAAGCGATTGGAGCAAGGAACGTTTGATGTTCTTATAAATGATTCGACATCCAGAGAGCTAAAACGAGAAGAATTATTATTGATTTTAGAGGGGATAAAGTTACAGAATTACAAGAAAAAAAAGAGATACTTATCAAGAGAAAATTGTTCATTAAAACTCCTGTAAACACTAGGATAAAAGAGCTAATTTACGTATTTTTGATGCGTGGAAGAAATGCAAGATTTATATGATAATTACTCCAAAAATGAGCTTTTGAAATTACTCAACGGCCAGGAGAAAGTGATTTCAAAAATAGAATCTAACGTTACTAAATTAGAACAAGAGAATAGTTATCTTAAATTTCAAATCGAACAGTTTAAACGGGCAATGTACGGCTCTAAGAAGGAACGTTTCATTGCATCTGAAAATCCAGAACAGTTGTCAATTCCTTTTGAAATTGATGAACAGAAAGTTACAGAAGCAGTTAAGGCAGTAGTTGAAGAAATTACATATCAACGAAAAAAAGCAGGGTCTAAAAATCATCCTGGACGTTTGGCTTTACCGTCTCATTTATTTGTAAACGAAATCATTTTAGAGCCAACTGAAAACATAGAAGGATTAAAAATAATCGGACAAGAAATTACAGACGAATTAGAATATTCTCCTGCAAAATTATACATCAATCGTTACACCCGAAACAAATATATCACTCCAGAAGACGAGCAAGGAAGGCAAAAAGTTAAAATTGCTTCTCTGGATTTCCGCCCCATTCCAAAGTGTATTGCTGGACCCAATTTATTAGCTCAAATTGTGGTTGACAAATTTGTAGATCACTTACCATTATATAGACAGATTCAGCGTTTTTCAAGGGAAGGTGTAGATATTGCTCCATCAACAGTTGATTCTTGGGTTAAGTTAACATCTCAATTACTTCGCCCTTTATACGAATGTCATTATCAGCACACTGTATTGAATGGTTATTTACAAGTAGATGAATCGCCAATAAAAGTTCAAGACAAAGATAAGAAAAAGTATACTTTTGATAAAACAAGCGGTAGCGCAGTTGGCACGACCCATACTGGGTACATGTGGGTGTATCATGCTCCAATACTAAAAAGTGTTTATTTTGACTATCGGAAAGGTAGAACGCAACAAGGGCCTCAGGAAATGTTAAACGAATTTGAAGGTTATCTTCAAACGGATGGCTATGGTGTTTACAATCAGTTTGGTCTAAAAGAACAGATTACTCACATAGGATGCTGGGCACATGCCAGAAGATATTTTGAAAAAGCATTGGATTACAACAAAGCAAATGCTTCACATGTAATGGTATTAATTCAAAAATTATACGATGTAGAACGAAAAGCAACTTTATTAAAGTTAGATCCTGCTGAACGAAAATCCTTACGATTAGAAGAATCTCATCCCATTTTGAATGAAATAGGGACTTACATTGCCCTACAATCAAGAATAGAATTGCCCAAAAGTCCATTAGGCAGGGCTTATGACTATTGTCTGAACCGATGGAATACTTTACTCGATTATCTAAAGGATGGGAATCTTCAAATCGATAACAACCTTATTGAGAATGCAATTCGTCCATTAGCACTTGGAAGAAAGAATTATCTCTTTGCAGGTTCACATGATGCAGCAAAGAATATTGCCATGTATTATTCCTTTTTTGCCACCTGCAAGAAGAATGAGATTAATCCTCTCAAGTGGTTGAGTTATGTCTTAAAGAATATCAATAACACCAAAGTATCGGAAATTAATAAATTGCTACCGCAATATATTGATTGTAAATTATTGGATTAGATAGACGTGGTTCGTCGGGCGGATA
>NZ_JAYSSZ010000278.1:0-20090 GCF_043720215.1 Flavobacterium sp.
TCTTGCAGAGAATTCACCGTATTATGAAACAGGTGTAAAACTTTCTTATACCAGTAAATCCGAAAAATTTAATGCTTCATTTTTAGTTTTAAATGGTTGGCAAAGAATTAAAAAACCAGATTATATTCAAAATCCATCATTTGGTTTGCAATTTAATTACAAGCCAAACTCTAAATTGACATTGAATTATAGTAATTTTATCGGAACAGATAAAGCAGACAGTATTCATTCGTGGCGATTATTTCATAATCTTTATACTATTTACGAACCATCGAAAAAGTTTGGGATTATTGCTGGTTTTGATATTGGAACAGACAAGTACAATGCAACCGATTACGATGTTTGGTATTCTCCAGTTTGCATTTTACGATACAAACCAAAAGAAAAATATAGTATTGCAGTTCGTGGAGAATATTATAATGACAAAAAGCAAATTTTAATTGGTACAAATACACCAAACGGATTTCAAACATTCGGGTTATCCTCAAATTTTGATTTACAAATTAAGGATAATTTAGTTTGGAGAATTGAAGGCAAAGAATATTTTTCTAAAGATCAAGTATTTAACGATAGTAAAAATAATTTTGCGTTAACAACTTCATTGGCAGTAAAGTTTTAGCAATAAAAACTAATATTTAGTCTAGTAGGAAGTTGGATTGTAATTTCATATTTTTGTTTATATAAACCTATTTATATTGATTTCAGAGTTAAATTATTAAAAAGCATAAATGAAAGTAGAAGAAAAAGGACATACAATAATTATAAAAGACACTCAAGGAGATTTGACTTCATTTTTATTGAAGTTAGATCATGATTATACCACATTTAGTAAACACAATTTGATTATTGATTTATCTTCTTATAAAAGTTTGATTACTAAAGATGTTTTATTATTTACAGATTTATGCAAAAAGCACAAAAAAAGGAAAAAGTCTTTTGTAATGGTTGCTTCAGAATTTGATTTTAATTCGAATACAAAAAATATTGTAGTGGTTCCTTCAATATTGGAAGCTCACGATATTATTGAAATGGAAGAAATTGAACGAGATTTAGGGTTCTAATTATTTTTCATTTATCCTATTAAGAATATAAAAAAAGGAACTCATTTTGAGTTCCTTTTTTGTTGTATTTAGTCTTCATCGTCCTCGTCAGAATCTTCATCAATAGGTTCGTCTTTATCATCGTCGTCATCGTCATCAGAATCTCCATCATCATTAGTTTCCAGTTTTTCTGAATCGTCATCATCATCTGAATCATCATCAATTTCAAGTTCTTTTAGAGCTTCAATTGAGTTATCTTCAACATCTTCAACATCATCTGCTAACTCATCATCTTCGTCGTAGTTTATAATTCGGTCAGATAGTTTGGTACTTATTTTTACAAGAAAAATAGTGTCAACTGTACGTACTTCGACTGCTTCAATAGTTTCGTTTTTAGCATTTTTAAAACGAACAATATCGGAATCATCATATCCGTCAGGGAATTTCTCTACTAATAAGTTTAGTATTTCTCCTGTAAGTTTTGAATAATCAACAATAACTCTTTTCATAAATATATATTATAAATCTAAAATGTAAGCAAATATAAGAGGAACTACGATTGTAGCATCAGATTCTACGATAAATTTTGGAGTATCTATATCTAATTTTCCCCAAGTAATTTTTTCGTTAGGCACAGCACCAGAATATGAACCATAACTAGTAGTAGAATCGGACACTTGACAAAAATAACTCCAAAACGGAATATCATGCATTTCCATATCTTGATACAACATTGGCACTACGCAAATTGGAAAATCTCCTGCAATACCACCACCAACTTGGAAAAAACCAATTCCTTTTCCTTCGCAGTTTTCAGGATACCATTTTGCTAACCACATCATATATTCGATACCACTTTTCATAGTAGTAGCTGTAAATTCTCCTTTGATACAGTAAGAAGAGAAAATATTTCCCATCGTACTGTCTTCCCATCCTGGTACTACAATTGGCAGATTTTTTTCTGCTGCAGCAACCATCCAAGAATCTTTAGGATCTATTTCGTAATATTGCTCAAGAACTCCAGAATTTATCATTTGGTACATAAATTCATGCGGAAAATATCTCTCGCCAGCTTGTTCTGCTTTGTTCCAAATATGAAATAAATGAGCTTGTAAACGACGGAATGCTTCTTCTTCTGGAATACAAGTATCTGTAACTCTATTGAAGTGATTGTCTAGTAAATCTCTTTCTTCTGTTGGCGTTAAATCTCTGTAATTAGGAATTCTTTTGTATGAATTATGAGCTACAAGATTCATAATATCTTCTTCAAGATTGGCTCCTGTACAAGAAATAATATGCACTTTGTCCTGACGAATCATTTCTGCCAATGATTTGCCTAATTCGGCAGTACTCATTGCGCCTGCAAGTGTAATCATCATTTTACCATTGTCTAGTAAATGTTCTTCGTAGCCTTTTGCAGCATCGACTAAAGCGGCAGCATTAAAGTGCAAGTAGTGTTTCTCGATAAACTGACTTATTGGTCCTTTCATTTTTTTTGTTTATTCGGTTATTTGTTTATTCGGTTATTTGTTTAATCGAACGTTACTTTATTATATTTTTTTTAGCCCTGATAGTTGTGAAAATCCTTTTTTCTGGTTCCTTTAGCCAGGAAAAAGATTACTTCACTTAACGTTTATTTCAATGGAGTTCAGTGAACTTCGTTTGAACGGATTGCTTCGCCAGTTCTCAATTTCAGGCTCGGGTGCACGAAATAGCTCCTAATTTTATTTATTGTAACCTAATATTTTTAGGACGTCTTCGGCTTTTTGTTGCTCAGAAAATATTTCTGTTGCAATGATTCCGTTTTCATCTCTGTCTATCAAAATATGTTTGGGTTGAGGAATCAAGCAGTGATGTAATCCTCCGTAACCACCTATTGTTTCTTGATATGCTCCAGTATTAAAGAAACCAATATACAACGGTTTTTCTTTATTGTATTTTGGCAAATATATAGCATTCATATTTTGCTCTGAGTTGTAATAATCGTCACTGTCGCAAGTCATTCCTCCAAGTAAAACTCTTTCGTACTGGTCGTTCCAACGGTTTATTGCTAGCATGATAAAACGCTTGTTTATTGCCCAAGTATCTGGTAAAGTGGTTATGAAAGACGAATCAATCATATTCCATTTTTCTCTATCATTTTGTTGTTTTTGATACAAAATTTGATAAATAGCTCCGCCGCTTTCTCCTACTGTAAATGAACCGAATTCAGTAAAAATATTTGGCACATCAACTTCTGCTTCTTCGCAGGCAATTTTTATTTGATTGATGATTTCGTCAATCATATATTGGTAATCGTATTCGAATGCTAATGAATTTTTAATAGGAAATCCACCGCCAATATTTAATCCGTCTAATGTTGGACATTCCTTTTTTAGTGCAATATATACTTTGATACATTTTACTAATTCATTCCAATAATAAGCGTTGTCATTTATTCCTGTATTGATAAAAAAGTGCAACATTTTAAGTTCCAATTTCTTATTGTCTTGAATTTGTTTTTTGTAAAACTGTACAATATTCTTGTAACCAATCCCTAATCTTGACGTATAAAACTCAAATTTAGGCTCTTCTTCGGCTGCAATTCGTATTCCGATTTTAAATTTCCCTTTTATTTCAGCCTGAAGTAAATCTAATTCTTCATAATTATCGATAATTGGAATGGTATTTTTATGTCCGTTATTGATAATTCTAGCAATATTTTCTATGTATTGGTCACGTTTGAAACCGTTACAAATTACATAAGTGCTTTTGTTTATTTTACCAGAAGCCATCAGGTTTTCAACAATATTTATGTCGAAAGCTGATGAGGTTTCTATATGAATATTGTTTTTAAAAGCTTCATTCATAATGTATTCAAAATGAGAACTTTTTGTACAATAACAATAGTAATATTTACCTTCGTAATTGTTTTTTTCCATCGCACTTCTAAACCAGCTTTTTGCTCTTTTTATGTTGCTGGAAATTTGCGGTAAATAAGTAAATTTTAATGGTGTTCCGTATTGCTCAACTAGTTTCATTAAATCTATTTTATGAAACTCGAGATTGTCTTTTGCAAGTGTAAATTCTTCTTGTGGGAAGTAGTATGTTTGATTTATTAAGTCAGAATATTTTGTATTCATTTATTTATCAGATATTTAAAGGATTAAAAGTATAAAAAAATAAGATACTTTTTAATCAAACTCGAATATTTGCAAAAACTATTTCCAATTCGTTTTGTCTAAATGAATTTATCGAAAATAAAGCCAACAAACTTTCCCGTTTTCTTAAAACAGAATTAACAAAACCATTTTTAGGTTTTCGAGATTGATTATTGTTGGTGTCTTTACAGCCGTTGTTCATGGCACAAATTTAAAAAAATATTAATGTGATAATATATATTTTATTAAAATTTCATTAATTTTTATAATCTAAAAAAGCATCGATAATTGTTTCGTTATCAGCAGCTTGATTTATTTTTATTTTTCCAATACTATCTAAAAGTGCAAATTGTACTTTTCCATACTCATTTTTCTTGTCGTGAATGAGCAATTCGATGATATTTTCCTGTTCATTTTTATCAATAATAATCTTATCAAAATGAGTATTTAAAGTTGATTTTATTTCAGTATACTCAATTTCTGAAATTAATTTTTGCTGTAGCGAAATATAACTTTCTAATATCATTCCTGCAGCAATTGCTTCTCCGTGAAGTAAATTTGGTTTGTCAGGATTTTCTAAAAAATAAGTTTCGATGGCGTGACCTAAAGTATGACCAAAATTCAATGCTTTTCTAATGCCGTTTTCGGTAGGATCTTGGGTCACAATATCACTTTTTATGGTTATCGACTCAAAAATTAAATCATCAAAATCATCAAAATTTATTTCTTTTAGATTTTTAAATTTTTCCCAATGCGATTTTTTAGCAATTAATCCGTGTTTTAGCATTTCGGCAAGACCAGAACGCATTTGATTTTGGGGAAGTGATTCTAAAAAACTAGAATCTATTATAACCATTTCTGGATTGGTTATGGTTCCAATTTGGTTTTTTAACCCGCCTAAATCTACTCCGTTTTTTCCACCAACTGAAGCATCAACCATCGATAATAAAGTCGTAGGAATATTTACAAAAGCAATACCACGTTTAAAAGTTGATGCTATAAATCCTCCCATATCTGTAATTACTCCACCACCAAGATTGATGATTAGACTTTTCCTATCGGCTCCTAATTCGATGAGAACATTCCATATTTGAATACAAGTTTCGATGGTTTTATTTTCTTCTCCCGATTCTAGTTCTATTATTTCTATTTCGGATTTAGTTTCAATTAATGGTAATAATTGTGGAAGACAATATTCGTTCGAATTCTCATCTACTAAAATAAAAATTTTAGAGTAATTACTCTCCTTGATATTACGATTTAAAAAATCATAACCATCTTGACTAAAATGTATTGAATATCCGTTTGAAACTATTGAAACCATGGTGGCTTGTATTATTTAATATGTTGTGCAAAATAAAGTAAAATTTGCATAAAAAAATACGCTACTATATTATATTTGCATAACATTATTATTTATATGGATAAAATTTTCAATAATACCCAAAATGCTTTTTCTTTAAAAAGTGATACCGAGCTAGATAGAGCTTACTTTTTGTTTAAAATGATTGCCGTTCAGCCATTAGTTAGAATTGGAACTGCAGTTACAAATTTTGCATTAAATGCTAATTTACCAGTCGAAGGATTAATTCGAGCAACAGTTTTCGATCATTTTTGTGGTGGTATTTCTGAAGACGATTGTATACCAGTTGTAGATAAGATGTTTACAAAAGGAGTTTCTTCAGTTTTAGATTATTCAGTAGAAGGAAAAGAAGATGAAGCGCATTTTGATGATGCAATGAATATGACTCTAAAAATCATCGATTTTGCTAAAGAAAAAAAAGCCATTCCGTTTGCGGTTTTTAAGCCAACAGGTTTCGGACGATTTGAATTGTATGAAAAATTAGGAGAAGGACAAACACTAACTGAAGCAGAACAAGCAGAATGGAATAGGGTGGAAGAACGATTTGAAAAAGTATGTAAAAAAGCCTTTGAAAACGATATTTCATTGCTTACAGATGGTGAAGAAAGTTGGATGCAAGATGCTGCCGATGAACTTGTTTCCAGAATGATGCAAAAGTATAACAAACAAAAACCTATTGTTTACAACACGTTGCAAATGTATCGTTGGGACAGATTAGATTATCTTAAAAAATTACATGAACAAGCAAAAACGGAAGGATTTTATATAGGAATGAAACTCGTTCGCGGTGCTTATATGGAAAAAGAAAACAAACGTGCCGAAGAAAAAGGTTATAAATCACCTATTTGTGAATCGAAACAAGCAACCGATGATAATTTTGATGCGGCGGTTTCTTATATGATTAATAATATTGATAAAATGGCCATTTTTGCAGGAACTCACAACGAATTGAGTTCTTACACTTTGATGGAAAAAATGCAAGAAAAAAGCATTTCTAAAAATGATTCTAGGCTTTGGTATGGGCAATTGTACGGAATGAGCGATAACATAAGTTATAATTTAGCTAACGAAGGTTATAATGTTGCAAAATATTTGCCTTTTGGTCCCGTAAAAGACGTTATGCCTTACTTAATTCGTCGTGCCGAAGAAAATACTTCAGTAGCTGGACAAACCAGTCGTGAATTATTATTAATTAAAACGGAGCGCAATCGCAGAAAGGGGAAAAACTAATGAATCTTACCATATTAGGTTGTTATGCAGCCACGCCAAGAACATTTACAAACCCAACTTCGCAAGTATTAGAAATAAGAAATAGATTGTTTCTAATAGATTGTGGTGAGGGAACTCAGGTGCAATTGCGTAAAAATAAGATTAAATTTTCTGCTATAAACCATATTTTTATTTCCCATTTGCATGGCGACCATTTTTATGGATTAATAGGATTAATTTCCACTTTCAATTTGTTGAATAGAAATAATGATTTAACCGTTTATGGACCAAAAGGAATTCAGGAAGTTATAAAATTACAATTGAAATTATCTAATTCTTGGCCACAATATGAATTGCATTTTGTAGAACTTACAAGTACGGAATCGGAAATTATTTTTGAAGATGAAAAAGTAATTGTAAAAACAATTCCACTAAAACACAGGGTTTATACCAATGGATTTTTGTTTCAAGAAAAGATAAAAGAACGCAAACTAAATGTAAATGCGGTTCAGAATTACGAAATAGAAACCTGTTATTTTCAGAATATAAAAAACGGAAAAGATATTACATTAGAAGATGGTAGAATTATTTCTAATTCCGAATTAACATTTGATCCTGAAAAACCCAAAAGTTACGCGTTTTGTTCGGACACAATTTACAATGAATCTATACTTCCAATAATTAGGAATGTAGATGTTTTGTATCACGAAACTACTTTTCTAGAATCGGAAGCAGAATTAGCTAAAAAAACAATGCATTCAACTGCTAAAGAAGCGGCTAGAATTGCATTACAAGCCAATTGTAAACAGCTTATTTTAGGTCATTATTCGACCAGATACGAATCGATAAAACTGTTTAAAGAAGAAGCACAAACAATTTTTGAGAATACTCTTTTGGGAGATGACGGTAAAGTTTTTGAATTATAATTGAAAGGTTAATTGTTTAATCGGTTATTCGTTTAATCGATTAAACGAATCCACAAATACTCGATTAATCGAATAAACACAAAAAATGGAAGATTTAAGCAATTACAGAAAATCATACGAAAAAAGTGAATTATTGGAAACGAATATTCCAGAAGATCCCATGACACTTTTTAAGAAATGGTTTCATGAAGTAGAAGATTTTGGTGGAATAGAAGAAGTTAATGCTATGACTGTCTCTACCATTGGTTTAGATGGTTTTCCGAAAGCTAGAGTAGTGCTTTTGAAGCAATTTACCTACGAAGGTTTTATTTTTTATACCAATTATGATTCCGAAAAAGGTAAGGCAATAGCAAACAATCCTAATGTATGCTTGTCTTTTTTTTGGCATTCATTAGAACGTCAAATTATTATAAAAGGAAAAGTTAGAAAAATTGCCGAGAATCTTTCTGATGGTTATTTCGAATCCAGACCAGACGGAAGTAAATTGGGTGCTATCGTGTCTAACCAAAGTGAAGTGATACCGTCAAGAATAGTTCTGGAAGAAAAATTAAAACAATTAGAAGCTGATTGTAAAGGGAAAGAAATCCTTAGACCTAAATATTGGGGAGGTTATATTGTTGAACCACAGGAAATTGAATTCTGGCAAGGTCGTCCTAATCGTTTACATGACAGAATTCGTTATAAATTAAATACTGATTTTTCATGGAAGATAGAAAGGTTATCGCCTTAAATTGTAAGATTAAAACTATAAATTAACAAATTATATACATTTTATCGATTATATTTGGCACTTTATCGAATTCATTCTACTATTGTATTGTCGAAACTTAGTAATGAGTTTTAACTTTATTAGAAAAAGTACGAATCATTTCGTAAAAAGATAGTTTGTTTTTAGTTTGTTTGATTGTTAATAAAAAATGCTTTAGTTCCCCAACTAAAGCATTTTTTTGTTTTTATCAATTAATACCAACGTTTCTTATTCTTTTTAGAAGCATCAGATTTTCTAGATTTTTCTTTCTCACCACTTCGGTTAGAACTATGAACTTTTGTAGCTTCTTCTGAACCTTTTTTCCAAGGAAATGGATGATTTTCTATTGTAGTAACTTTGGCTTTTGTAAGTTTTATAATGTCTTTCCAATACCCTTCTTCATCTTTTCCACAAAAAGAAATAGCCATTCCTTCGCGACCAGCACGACCAGTTCTTCCTATTCGGTGTACATAAGTTTCGGGAATATTAGGTAAATCGAAATTAATCACATAAGGTAAAAATTCAATATCAATACCACGAGCAGCAATATCAGTAGCAACAAGAATATCGCATTCTTTGTTTTTAAAATTGTCTAAAGCTCTTTGACGTGCATTTTGAGATTTATCTCCATGAATGGCTTCAGCATTTAAACCTTGTTTTTTTAAAGCTTTAGCAATATTATCGGCACCATGTTTTGTTCTCGAAAAAACAAGAATATTACTAAGTTTTTCCTCTTTAATAATATGATACAATAATTGTCTTTTGTCAGCCTTGTCTACATAATACAAACGTTGGTCTACCGTTTCTATAGTTGATGAAACAGGAGCTACTTGTACGGTTGCAGGATCTGTAAGGAACATTTCTGCAAGTTCACGAATAGCAATTGGCATAGTAGCCGAGAAAAGTAAAGTCTGACGGTTTTTAGGCGTTAGTTTTACAATTTTTTTTACATCGTTTATAAATCCCATATCTAGCATTTGGTCAGCTTCGTCAAGGACTAAGTGATGCATATGGTCTAAATTAATAAACCCTTGTTTGTGTAAATCTAACAATCTTCCTGGTGTTGCAATTAGAATATCGACACCGCTTTTTAGCTGATCTACTTGAGGGTTTTGTGATACACCACCAAAAATAGTTAACTGTTTTAAATTGGTATATTTTCCGTAAGTATCGAAACTTTCGCCTATTTGTACAGCCAATTCACGAGTAGGTGTAACAACAAGCGTACGAATTAGTTTTTCTTTTTTTGATGAACCTACAATTCTGTGTAAATTATGAATGATAGGAATAGCAAAGGCTGCTGTTTTTCCTGTTCCAGTTTGTGCGCAACCTATTAAGTCTTGTCCTGCTAATATAATTGGGATAGATTGTTCTTGAATTGGAGTTGCGGTAAGGTAACCTTCTTCAAAAACGGCTCTTTGTATACTTTTTGATAATGATAAATCTTCGAATAACATATTTTAATTTTGTGCAAAGATAGGGTATTTGTTATTTGGTTATTATTTTATTTGGTTATTCGATTAACCGACTCAACAAATAACCGAATAACCAATTAAACCTGAGAATTCCCTTTTATAAAATCGGTAACTAAATAACCTATTAATTTTCCTATTAAGTGACTATTTTTTTCTTCACTAAGAGAAGGAGCTCCTTCGCAAATATGGATATAACTTGCATTTTGGTTTTGGCTAAAGTAATATATAAATTGACGTAATTCTTCTACAGAAAAACCACTCAAAGTCATAGCACTAGTAGCAATATTTGGTATAGCATCTAAATCGATTTCGATACCAAAAGAATCATTTTTTATAAATTCTAATGACTCAATCATTTGTTGTTCATAATTTTTGTTGCGCTTAATCTTTATTTCGTCATACGTATTGTATCTAACTCGATCTTCTATTTTTTTTATTGAATCTAAAACACTTTTGGAAGTATAACTTTCATGCAATCCAAAAATGAAATACTTTTTTAGAAAACCTTCTTCAAATGCATAAGAAAATCCATTGCCACTATGCCTTCCTTCTAGAATTCTAAAATCAGAATGTGCATCAAAATTAATTGCATTTATTGATTTTCCCTTGGCTAAAGCAGTTCCTTTTATGTTTCCGTAGGCATTGTTGTGTCCGCCTCCAATAATAATTGGTATTTTTCCTGCTTTAACAATTGAGAAAATAATATGTGAAACTTCTTTATCTAATTGTTCTACAATTTTAAACAGTTGTTTTCTTTCTTCGGGATTATTCTCGTCTAGATTTTTAGCTAAATTCATTTCTTGAGAAACATCAACTTGTCCTAAAATAATTATTGAGCTTCCTTTACAAAATCTATTGTGCTGAATGTTTGCAATACTACGAATTGCACTTTCCCAAGCTGTATTTGCACCTGGGCGACCAAGATTTGCACGTATTCCTACGTCTTCTGGAATCCCTAAAATAACATATTTTGCTTCACAATGCGTGATGAAATCTATTACTTTTTCATCTTTAGGAACAGTAATCATTTTTTCACCAAACTTCACTTCTCCATTTCTGAAATTTGTGATTTTTGCCAAATCAGACTGTTTAAAACGAATTAGATTTTCCATTTTTTAAATTTTATTACCAAAAATACTATTTTTTTGAAACTTGCGTTAAAAGTTACAGAATAATAATATAAATTGCACCTATTAATTAATTAACTTCAAAAAACTAAATTTATAAAATGGAGAGTATAACAAATAAAAAGAATAATAACTCAGGTCTAAAAGCTGCTATAATATTATTAATGCTATTGTTGTTAGGTAGTTTGTGGTATATCTATAAAATAACAAATGATTCTAAGACTGTTGAAACTATTTTAATTAGTGAAAAAGATGCAGTTCTTAAGGATTTAGCGATTCAAAAAGATTCGCTAGAAATTGCCATAGCATCAAATACTACATTATCTAGTGAATTAATAACAGAAAGAGATAGAATTCAATTGTTAATGGCTGATGTTGAAAAATCTAAAGGAGATGTGGCTTCGATGTCAAAATTTAAAGTTGAAGCAAATAAACTAAGAAATAGCGTTGCAGTTTTAATGAAGCAAGTTGACGGTCTTAAAAAAGAGAATCAGAAATTAATGGTAGAGCGTGATAGTACAGCTGCTGTACTTGGTCAATCAAGAATCTTAAACGATACTTTAGTTTCTCAAAATGATAATTTAGCAAAAACTGTTGAAAAGGCTTCAAAACTTTCGGTGCTAAATTTGCAATCTTCAGCTGTTAGACAAAAAAGCTCTGGAAAGCAAATTACTACAGATAAGGCTAGTAAAGCTGATGTGTTGAAAATTAGTTTTATGATTGCAGAGAATCAAGTTGCTAAATCTGGTGATAAAACATATTATGTTCAGGTAATTGATAGCAAAAGCAATGTTCTTGGGGATAAAAAGACAGAGGTTTTTGGAGAAAAATCCTTAACATATAGTTTTATTTCTACTGTAAAATATGAAAATAAAACAGTTAAAGTTGATAAAGATTTACCTGTTCAGGATATTCAAAGTGGTTCTTACTTTGTAAATATTTTTGATAAGAACGAATTGGTTTCAAAGACAAGTTTTACATTGAAATAATTAAAATTTAATAATTTTATATGCTTCACTATTTATTTAGTGAAGCTTTTTTTTTGTTACATCTAACTAAATTTAGGGATATTGCTTTTCATTAGTTATAGTTATATTTAATGCATTAATTATGTTAAAATATTATATAATTTTTAAATTAAACGGTTTATAATTGCATTTTATCGATTTTATCGCATGTTATTTTAATAATTGTTATATCTTTGATATTCAATCAATCTAAAAACAAAATTATTATGAAAACGACAAATAGGGGTATATCTACTCAAAAAATGGTTTCTGTTGTATTGACAATAGCTTTACTTAGCTGTTTAGGTTTTTCATATAAAATTTATGGAGATTCTTTGATAACAAAAAATATACTGCAGCATGAGAAAATTGCAATAATGAATGATTTAAGAAAATCTAAAGACTCATTAGAACTTGCTATTTCTGAAAATTCAAATTTAAAAACAGATCTAATTGTTGAAAGACAAAAAGTTACAAACTTGATGAACGAAATTAGTACAGCAACTGTAGATGTAGGCTCTATGATGAAATACAAAAATGAAGTAAGTAAGTTAAAAAGTCTAGTTGCTTCATTATCAAGAGATAAAGTTCAATTGAAAATGAGTTATGATTTGGTGAAAATTCAAAGAGATAGTACAATTCTTGTTCTTACAAATGCTAATAATTATAAAGAAAAATTAGCAGAAATGAATGAAAATTTGAATAAAACTATAAAAAAAGGAGCAAAAATATCTGTAATTAATTTAAAAACAACTCCGTTAAAACAAGCTAGAAATGGTGGATTAGTTATTACTGATAAAGCTAGTAGTGTAAATGTTTTACAAATTTCATTTATGGTTGTTGGAAATAAAATGACCAAATCCTGTGACAAAAAATATTATGTTCAAATTATTGATAGTAAAAATAATATTGTTGGAGAAAAAAAATCAATCAGTTTTGATGAAAAAATTTTAGATTATAGTTTTGAATCTCCAGTTAAATTTAATAATGAAACTATGGAAATTGTTGCTGAGCTAAACATGGAAAATGTAGCTAAAGGAACTTATTTTGTAAATGTGTTTGATAAAAACGAATTAGCATCAAAAGGAACATTTGCTCTAAGATAATGTTTATATAGATTATTAGATAAAAATTGATAAATTAAAAGACTGCCCGAAAAAATAATTTCAGACAGTCTCTTAAAAAATAACTAACATAAAAAATAATCTGCAACTAGTTAAAAATCCTTTGACTTATCTTTAGGATTGTTTCTAAAGTAAGTCATAGTATTTCCAATCATTTATTCTACTTGCAATTCGGCAAGAGTTTGTGTTGTCATTCCTATTCCTATTTGTACCCATGAAAAAAAAGGAAATAGGATGAGTATTATAAAATATTTTTTCATAATTATCTTATTAAGGATTAATTACAACATCAGAAAATCTTCCATCTACCTGATTAATTCCCAAAGTACTAGTTCCTGAAGTCAAATCAAAAGTTCCAGATAATAGATTTCCAGTATTTGACGTAATAGTTATTGTGCCAGTTCCAGCAACCCAAGGGCTTGATGTTGTAGGTCTTGTGTATGTAAATTCATTACCTCCACCAATTGTGTAAGTACCAACTGCTAAAGAAGTTAATTTGATTTTAATAACTTCACTTGCTCCATTCCTTCCAAAAATTTCTTTAGAACTAGCGCTTGCAATAGGATTTGTAACAGACGACATACTTGGAGCACCACCTTCTGCATATAAAAACTCAGGTAATCCCGGAGGTGGCGGAGGACTTGCAACAACATCATTGTCGTTATTGCATGATATTAGACTTAATGATATTAGAAATAAAGCTAGTACTGATTTTAAAATTGTTGTTTTCATAGTTTTGTTTTTTAAAAGTTGTTGGATAAATTGAAGATTATTTAATGATATTAAATTCGACTCTTCTGTTTTGTTTTTTTCCTCCTTCAGAATTATTATCAGAAATTGGTTCTGATTCCCCTTTTCCTGAAGTAGTCATTCTTATCTTTTTGATATCAAAATTTGTAGCAAAATAGCTTGCCACACTTTGAGCTCTTTGTTCAGATAATTTTAGGTTTTCGGTATCATTTCCATTAGAATCAGTGTGACCAGTAATACTAATTTTAACATTTTGGTTTTCTGAAAGCACTTTTCCTAATTCGGCTAATACCTCTTTACTAGATGATTTTATTGTAGCCTTATTGGTATCAAATAGAATTTCGTTAGTAGAAAAACTGCCCGTTTCTATAAGTTTATGATGTGTATCTGAACCAGCTTCGGCAAGTTTAATATTGGAAATAAAAAACTTGTCTGTTGTTTTTTTATATGTTCCAATAAAAAAGATAATTTGGTTATAATTTGCATCGGTAAATGCGGTTGGCAAATCCCAATATTTTTTCCCATCAACATACATTCTGAACCTATTTTTTTGACGCCAAACCTGAACTCTTACAGTATTATTATTTTTATTAAAATCAGGAACTACAACTACATTTTTCATAATTTCCTTCTTTTCAGAAATTACCGAAACGTTGCTGTTACCAACTGTTCCTGCTAATGAATTTGCTGGATGCACACCAAAAATCATAGCTTTTTTTCGTTTAAAAACAGTATTCCAAACATTATCTGCTTTTGTTACTTTTTCGGTAAAAACGATATTTAATGCTGTTGAATAAAAATTGAAATTATCAGTTGTTGTTACATCAAATTCAAAAGTGAAATTTTCTGGTAATTTTGAAATATTTAATGGAGAGAAACTTCCTTTGTCAGAAATTTGAAGCCATTTTGTTTTATTTTCTTCCATCGTAACCAGTTCGCCACTGCTGTTTGTAAACCAATTTATTGGAAAATCACCAACAGCATCGTTACTAAAGTTTTCTTCAAAAATCACTTTCGTTCCTGAAACAAAATCAGAATTTTTCTTGGAAACTTTAGTTTTAGAACTTGATTCATTAGTTGATGGAGTGTTCGTTTTTGAAGAACTTTTTTTGTTATTCAACACTTCATCCATCGCCTCATTAGTTTCTTTAGTCGCTTTTTGTTCTACTTTTCTTTCGATGGCTCTTTCAGTTGCTCTTTCTATTTTTTTTGCCAATCTATTATGAAATTGAGCGTTTGCATTTTGAAAAAAGAAGAAAGTTAAAAAGAAAAAAGCTGTTTTTAAACTAGTTTTCATACTATTGAATTTTAATTATAACGGATTTTTAAATGATTATCAGGTTATCTTTTTTTAGTCTTGCATAGGATTACCTATTGTCATCATTGTAATTGCAAAAATTGTGAATGTGTGTTTTAGTGTTTTCATTTTAAATCCTTTTTAGAATTTTAGTATTATCAGTCGTTCCGTCACCTAATTGACTATTACCATTATTTCCACAACCCCACAAAGAGTTATCCGTTTTTGTTGCTAGTGAATGTTGTAAAGTAGTATAAACGGTATTCCAAGTTGTTTCTGTGCCTATTTGATGTGGTGTTAGGGCATCTATAAGTGTACCATCAGCCAGTTGCCCACGATCATTATTTCCCCAAGTCCATAATGTACCATCGGCTTTTATAGCAAGAGTCGTTTTCTTTCCGCTTGATGCTGTTTTCCAAGTAGAAGCCCCAAGTTGAATAGGATCTACTCTAGCCGTAGTGGTGCCATCTCCTAGTTGCCCACTAGTGTTGTTTCCCCAAACCCATAATGTATTATTGGTTTTTATAGCTAATGCTTGGTTATCGCCAGCTGAGATAGACTTCCAGTCTGTTGCGGTTCCTATTTGAGTTGGAGTTGTGGTAATACCTTGTAAGGTTCCCCATTTCCATAAAGTTCCATTGGTTTTTATTCCAAGACTAAAAGTGTTTCCTGCAGCAATTTCTTTCCAGTTGGTTGCTGTTCCTATTTGTGTAAGAGAGGTTCTGTTAGTTGTAGTTCCGTCGCCTAACTCGTACAAACTATTTATACCACATGCCCAAAGTGTTCCATCTGTTTTTATAGCAAGTGTGTGGTATTGTCCTGCTGCAATAGTTCTCCAATTAGTAGCCGTTCCCATTTGAGTTGGAACTATTTTATTGCCAACTATAGCATCTCCCAGCTGCCCAAAATCATTACTACCCCAGCCCCAAATTGTTCCATTGGTTTTTATACCTAAATTAAAAAGACTGCCTGAAGCAATAGTTGTCCAAGTACTAAGTCCTACAGGATTAGGTGATTTTACACCACTAGTTGTTGCCGTTGCATACCCTAATTGTCCTGCTGCATTAGATCCCCATGACCATAAAGTGCCATCGGTTTTTATAGCTAACGAATGATAATAACCTGATGTTACCATAGTATAGGTTTGATTGCTCCCAGGAATAATAACTATTGGTTCTGGAACAGGAATAGGATCATCTTCATTTGAGCAAGAAATTGTGAAAAGAGCTAAGGTTAAAATTGCGAATGTGTTTTTTAGTATTTTCATGATATTATTTTATTTATTTTAAAAATGATAGAGTAACCCAATAGTCAAGCCTATCGAACTATATTCAAAAGTTGTTGTTAATTCTTTTCTTGGAGCATCTGGATTATAAGGTATAGTACTACCATATTGATAGGTGTCTACATATTCAAATTCTTTATCTGAAATAAGAAGTGAAGATAAATTATCTACTCCGTTTTTTGTTGAAACTGTTTTTGTTCCTTTAGTTGGTTTGTATGCTAAACTGTTTAGATTTATTTCAGCAAATAAGGAGAATTTTGTATTTATTTTATATGTTGTACCTAAACTTGCTGCATAGCCAAAAGCTAAGCCTCCGTCTTTTACATATTTATCATTATACACATCACCTGCACCTATATCGCTTCTATCTATGTTTTCTGTTATAGAACCGGAACCAATTATAGCACCTAATTTAGCATACGGATTTATTTTTTCAAAACTAGTAGATAAAACTAATGTTGGTTTTACTTGTAACATTTTTGAGGACACATTTTCATTATAATAATCTCCACCAAAATATTTTTTTTCCCAACTGGTTTTGCTTCCTAACAAGTAAGAAATACCTAATTCTGCTCCAATGTTTTTATGAAATTTGTAGCCAAAAGCTGCTCCAATATTAATTCCTTTTCCTAACGAAACGTTTACTTTTTCTTCGGTAGAAGTAACAGAAGAAATATCTGTATAATTGTTTGCTCCATAATCATTTGACATACCATTAAAATTGTAGCTTCCATTTAGGGAAACATACATTTTTTGTTGTCCAAAAAAAGTACTTGTGCTAAATATTGTTATCATTAAGATTACAATTTTTCGCCATTTTGTTATATGTTTATGTATCATTTTGAATACTGTTTTTATAAGATTAGAAAATTACAATTTATAGCGAATGCCAATGTTTATACCAATACTACTAAAAGGATATTTTGTAGACATCGTTTCACGTGGTTTAGAATCGTCAATTGGACCACCTGATGTATAACTTGTTGTATCTACATACACATATTCTTTTCCTCTAACAGGAATTGTAGGTAATTTATCTATCCCGTTTTCGGTATATGCGGTAAGAGTTCCTTTTTTTGGTGTGTAATTTAATGCGTTTAAAGAGGCTTCGCTAAATATATCAAAGTTTTTATGAATGTTGTAATTTAGACCAAAACTTGCCGTAACACCCATTGCAATGCCTCCATTCATTTCTGTTTTATCGTAATATGTATCAGTTACGTCTAATCCGAAACCTTCCATATAAATTTTGCCTAAACCTATAATAGCTCCAATTTTTACATATGGATTTATTTTTTCAAAATCAGTCGATAAGACTACGGTTGGTTTTATTTGAAACATTTTTGTCGAAAGGGAAGTGTTGTAATTGCTTCCGTCAATATATTTTGATGAACCAGTTGTTTTATCACTTATTAAGTAATTAATCCCAATTTCTGCTCCAATATTTTTATGAAATTGGTAACCAATTGTTCCTCCAAAATTTAGTCCTTTTCCTAAAGATAATTTAACATTTTCATTAGAAGATAGTCCAACTGCTATTTGCGTATTGCTGTCAAAAACTTTATCATTATTAAATCTAAATGTACTAGAGTTGCTCATAAAACTATAGCCTCCGTTTATGTTAAAATACATTTTTTGTGCTGCTGCTTTATTTGCCATAAAACAAATAAAAAGAATTAGGATTATATTTTTTATACTATTCATTAGATATATAATTTAGGTATTAAGATTTTAAAAATTTGAAACTAATAGCACTTTTCTATATTTTTCAGGAAACAATTTATTAATAAACTACTCTGTACGTTGAAATGTAAAACTAAAATCTCCATAATAATGACTTCGATTATTGGAATTTAATGATGTGTTTATGTCAGTTTCTGAAAAGCCCCAAATTTTAATGTTTCCTGCCTGAATTGGATAGACAATATTCTCTCCATCAAGTCTTCTATATTCGTAACTACTTTTAGATATCATTCCTAGTTTGTATCTCTTATATTGTGGCAATTCTATAGGAGGACTTACAGCAACTGTTTTAGTTGTTCCTGCTGTATAGTCACTTGAACTGGTAGAAATTTCTTTGATAGTTAAACCTGTTTCAAGGTCAACAATTGTTATTATTACAGGGTTTAAAGTAGATGTAGCCGGAACTTTAAACGACACACTAGTAATTTTGCCTTTTTGAGATGCAGAAAATTCGAGATATTCTATCAATCTATAATTATCGGCTGAAATATTTCGACGAAATTGTAAGCCAGAAGTAAGTAAATATTCGTTTAAAAAATTTTCTTCTTCGTAAACAACAGGAGTTGGGGTTGTTGTAGGGTTATTATCATCTTTGCTACAAGATGAAATAGTAGTTGTTAAGAAAATTGTAATGGCAACTAGGATTACTTTTGCGATTGTTTTTATATTTGTTTTCATTTTGCTGTTTTTTAGTTAAAAGCCCTACTATTTTTTACCATAAATTAAATAGCAGGTTTTTTTTTTAATCTTTAATACAACGTACAGAATAACCAAAAGTTTTAGTAGCACCATTTGCTGCTGTTGAAGCAAAATCATCATCTAATAAAATGTATTCTCCTTGTGTAGCATTTCTCTCGTTTGAGCCCCAAAAATAAGCTGAATTTCCAATTGAAGAATAGCCTCCTCCTGTACCTTTGAAACCAGCAGGCAAACCATTAAAACCACTACTATTACTAGCTCCAGTATTGGGTGCTGCCCACAATGAAGAAGTCGATTTCATTTTACCGCCAGCTACACTAGAACCACCCAAACATTCGATTAAAGCTGTCCATTCGGCTTTTGTAGCAACATGCCAACCAGTTGGGGCAAGTTTGGTGTTATTTGCAGCAAACCAATTATACAATTTACCGTAAGTAGTATTATTTGTAGATAAGTCGTCATAAAAAGCACAAGCTCCAGTAGTAGCAGCTCCCCAAGCTGTATTACTTAACCCTGTAGTAATAACTGTTCCGTCATTATATCTTGTAGTTCTTAAATTTTCGGTCATCCAAAATTTGTCACATATTTTTGAAACTGGATACACATTGCCATCAATATCTGTTACCGATGTAGGATCTACTGGTACACCGCCTATGAGAACAGGAAAGTTTTCTTTAGTACAAGAAGAAGTTGCCACTAAGGAGAAAATTGTTATTGTTACTAGCAATGTTTTTTGCGATTGTTTTAAAATTTTTCATAATTGTTTTTTTTAATGATATTTGTTTCAGTTTTGTTAATTAAAATTGATATTGTAACCCGATGTTTAAACCAAAACTACTAAAGGAAAAAGGCAATTTTGGTGTTTTTGATGGCTCATTTGGGTTTGACGGTGCACTACTATCTGTATAAGTATCAACAAACTCTATTTCTTTTTCACGAATTGTCATTGTTGGCAATTGGTCAACTCCATTTTTAAAAGATTCCGTAATTCTTGCTTTTTTAGGAGCATATTCAAGACTTACTAAATTAAGTTCACCAAAAACGGATAGTTTATTGTTCAGTTTATAAAGCGTTCCTATACTTGCATGAAAACCAATTGGCATTCCTCCATCAAATTCTATAATTTCTTTAAAAATATCAACTCCATCTTTTCTATT
>NZ_JAYSSZ010000279.1:0-6909 GCF_043720215.1 Flavobacterium sp.
GATTCTGAAACCGATTCGTGTTCCAGCATTGAAACAGCGAAACATACAAGCTAATATGTGTTGGATTTAACGAATGATCGTTTACAATTTTCTCAAAAAATCCTGTTAGGTGTTTGATGTAATTCATCTTAATCAAGTTGTAGATTTAACTATTTGTTTTGGCTTTTTATTGCAATCGCAAATTTCACAAGTGCCATTGCAAGGTGTTGTTTCTGTTTTCATATTACATTTCTAATAATTTTTTAATATCATCATATTTGTAATAGATAATTCCGCCAACTCTTGTGTAGTGCAACGTACCATTGATGCGCAAATTTTGCAAAGTACCCGGAGAAATTTTAAGTAGTTTGCGAACTTCTGCCGATTTGAGCCACTGGGCTGTTTTTTCCTCCTCATTAGACATACTTTTGAATTCGGCTAACAATAAATTTCCGAAGTTGAGTAAATCACGTTTGGTAACATTCTGGTGGTTTAGAAGCTCTATGTTTTCGACTTCTGGAAATAATTTTTTTGGGTGTAATAGCATGATGAAATTGTTTATTGGTTCGAATACAAAACAATAGCATCTGACAAACATTTGTTCACAAGTCGAACCCAAGTTGGGTGTTATTTTTATTCAAATTGAAGCAAAACAGACTGTTTTCGGGTATTATTATTTATTTTAAGTAGGAAGGCATTTATGTAAATCCGAATATTAAGGTAATTTTAGGCTAAAAAGTCACTTTAAACCGTTTTTCCCAACCTGAACCCAAGTTTGGTGTTTTTGTAACTAAAAAATCCAAGTCGTTGACTTGGATTTTAATGTTCTTCTTCGATTATTTTAGTATTGAAATTTTCTGAAAGATGGTGCAAAAACTTAGTTTTTACAGTCTTTCTATTTTTAATATCTACATAACTACGATAGATGTTTTCTTCTAAATCAATATTAAAAAAATTTCCAAAATGTGCTGCTAAATCTTTAATATCAATATTTCCGCCATTGATGACTTTTTGATGGTGGAGCGCATAAATAACTTCGATTAAATCTATTTTATTACCTGTCCAGTTGAGGTTTGTTTTTAGTGATGGGTGTACGATATTACAGGAATTGTTTATTTTTTCCAATTTATCTTCCAAATGAACTGACAGTAAATCATTTGCTATTAAAATAGCTACTTTATAATCGTGGGTAGAGCACAGTTTTTCATCATAATTTACCAGCGAACAATCGTGATTTACAATTGATTTATCATTGCTTCTAATAAAGTATTGTTCATCTTTAGAAGTTGCTCTCGAACGATAATATTGATAAAAATCTTTGTCTTTTCTTGATTGTTGATACACTTTATCTAGTGCTTTTTCAAAACACTTTCTCTTTAATTTTATACCGATAGGTAAATTAGATTCTAATTTTAGGATATTTTTATAAAAAATTAATCTTGAAACTAATTTGGGTTTCAATTCCTTAAAAAAGTATATTTCTTCAGTTGAAGATTCAAAAATATAGATTTTGAGCCAACTGTAAAGTTCTTTTATTTTTCTTTCTATAAATCGAATTAATTCATTGGCTTGAATTATTACATCTGTAAATGAGTTTTTAATAATCTCAAATTCATTTTCAAAATCGATAAAAAATGGGTTACAAAATACATTCATATAAAAGAAATAATAGTTTTAGATATGATTCAAATAAAACTATTATTTACAAAATATATTGTGAAAATTTTCATAAACTTATAATAATTCCTTAAAATTAATTCACTTTAATTAGATTTAATTCATTATCAACACTTTGCGATTTTACAACGAATTTTTGCTTCAGTATTTGCATATCATTGCTAATTTTAGTATCTAATATCTTAGCATAGTGTTGTGTAGTTTTCAAATTTGTATGACCTAGCATTTTACTAACCGTTTCTAACGGCACTCCATTTGAAAGCGTTACAGTTGTTGCAAAAGTATGTCTAGCAATGTGAAAAGTTAGGTCTTTATTGATACCGCAAACATCTGCAATTTCTTTTAAATACGCATTCATTTTTTGATTACTCAATATTGGCAATAATCGATTTTCATTATTAGAAGTTGGATGATTTTCGTATTTATCTATCATTTGTTGTGCTACGGGCAATAGTGGGATTTTTGATAGTGTTTCTGTTTTTTGTCTTGTAGTAAAAATCCATTTATCTCCATCGATTCCTAAGCTAATATGATTTTTTGTTAATTGCTTCACATCAATATAAGCGAGTCCAGTAAAGCAACTGAAAACAAAAATATCACGAACTAACCCCAACCTTTCAGAAACAAATTGTTTGTCAATAATTCTTTCTATTTCCTCTTCGCTTAAGAACTCTCTAATTACTTCTTTTACTTTGGCTTTATAATTCACAAAGGGATCTTTTAAAAGCCACCCATTTGCAAGACATTGATTGATTATCTTGTGGAAGTTTTTAATGTATTTAACTGCTGAATTGTTATTGCATCTGCGGACACTTCTCAAATAGAATTCATACTCCGTTATAAAAGCATGGTCGATTTTATCAATGTTAATGTCTGAAACATTATATTTCCACTGAATGAAATTTACGGTATGTTTTAGTGATGTTTTGTATCTTTCCAAAGTTCCTGGTGCATATTCTATTCCAAGTAGTTCTTCTATTTTACGATTGTGTTCTTCAAATATTGGGATTACAGTTCTTACTCTTTCCTTGATTCCAAAAAGTTCATTGTTCAAAGTTTCTGAAGTAACTTCAATATCTTTTGCAATCAGAATTTTTTCAGCTTGATTCACTTTAATTTTTAGATTATCAAGATGACTATTAATTGTTCGAGCTTCTTCTGAATTACCTTTTACTTTCGACATTTCAGAGTGCCATTTGTCAGGATCTATAAATTTACCTGTACTTTTATCATTACGCTTACTGTTTACGGTAATTCTCTGAAAAATTGGAACTAGTCCTTGTGGATTGACTTTAGCTCTTTTTAGATAAAAAAGAATGGTGATTGTAGTTTTCATTTTGGTGACCTTTAAGTTCATAATTAATTTGCAAAAACTATCAACACAAAACAAGATGTTCATTTTTTGAACCACCTGCTAATAAAGGGCTGGCAAGGAATTCGGGGTACTTTATAAACTGCTTTTCATTGTGCCCCGAATTGTGCCCCTTTAGAATGAGAAACTTTGAATAAAATGGATAGGGCGTAAATTAAAAAACCCTCTAAATCATACGATTTAAAGGGTTTTGTTAGGTTTTTTGAAATAACCAGCGGAGAAAGAGGGATTTGTTTTCCATTTCTAACCAATTGATATATAGATTTTTAAATTCTATTCGTAAACTAGGGTCTCTATTATGCACCTGCTTTTTGCATTGCAAAACTTCGATTAACTTATAGTACAAATGTAGTTATATTTTATGACTTTTTGAAGCAATTTGGAAGAAAACATTATCAAAAAATGAACTGGTTAATAGTCTGGTTAGCAAATTTCTAAAGTTTAATTTTTAGTAATCTTACATTTCATTTCTAACCAATTATCAAAGGTTCTACCTGCTCATATTTTAAACTGGTGTAAACACAAAACTCCTCGATTGATACAAACTCATTTTCAAGCTTGTTAAGCTCAATTCTCATCTTTTGCAACAATCTAATGCTTTGTCGATAACTCTTTCCAGTAATGCGTTGTATGTCCTTTGGGTAGATACATAATCTCTTATTTTCTGTTTTCATACATTATCTATGCCTTTGACTAGGCTTTGACTTACTTTAAAACCCTATAATCCAAATTTTTGCATTGTGTAAAATTAGAAAAAAAATCCTTTGTGTAATAATCTGTGATTTAAGACTATTTGAAAGGCTCATATATTGCCATTTGTGGTCATTCCTGCCATTTATGTCGTAAAGTGTCATATTGGATTGGTGTTACTTTTTTATTCTGTTTAATTGGCTAAAATTTGTCCGAAATCAATCGGAAGATGTTGCAACAGAAAGATGATTTAGAGCAATTATTAATCTAAATTTTAGAAATTATGGCAAGACAGAAAGGCATAATTAAATTGAAAGGTACTATCGGAGATATTACTTTTTACAAAACCCAAGACGGACATCTGGCTCGTGAAAAAGGTGGAATCGATGCAAGCAGAATTGCGAGTGATCCAGCGTTTCAAAGAACACGTGAGAACGGTTCTGAATTTGGTCGCGCTGGGAAAGCAGGCAAGATTTTGAGAACGGCTTTAAGAGCGTTGCTTTTGAATTCTGCCGATGGAAGAATGGTTAGTCGTTTAACTCAACGAATGATACAAGTTATTCAAGCTGATTTAATTAGCGTGAGAGGTTTGCGAAACGTTATTGATGGCGAAGCCGAACTTTTAGCAGGTTTTGAATTCAATATTCGTGGAAAACTGGGCACCAGTTTATTTGCGCCATTTGTGGCAACTATTGACCGTCCAACTGGTGTAATTGAAGTTACTTTAGCTCCATTTATACCTGCCAATATGATTGCAGCTCCAAGCGGAACAACACATTTTAAAATCATTTCTGCTGGTGCGGAAGTAGATTTTGAAGCGGAAACCTTTGTAGTTGAAAATTCAGAAACTGGAATTTTACCTTGGGATTCAGTGGCAACTGCGATCATTACTCAAACCAATACGGTAACTCCAGCTAGTACAAAACCTTTGTTTTTAGCTCTTGGTGTTGAGTTTTACCAACAAGTAAATGGTCAAATGTATGCTCTTAAAAATGGTGCATACAATCCGTTAGGATTGGTGCAAGTGAGCGGATTGTAAGATGGTTTTGACACTATCAAGAACTTATTTTCCTGACGGAACTAATGGAAAACTCGAATGCGAAGGCAAACTTATTTGTTTGACAATTGAATTGCCTTGGAAAAACAACAAAACGAAAGTTTCCTGCATTCTAGAAGGGAAATATTTTATAAAAAAGAGATACAGCAAAAAATTTCAATGGCATTTGGAAGTTTTGGATGTCCAAAACAGAAGTTTAATTCTGTTTCACCCTGCCAATAATGCGTTGCTAGAATTGAATGGATGTATTGCTCCAGTAACAAAACTTTCTGGACCCGGATTGGGTCTGATGTCTCGAAAAGCATTTTCTAAATTGAAAAATTTATTATATCCAATTTTAGTCAAAAACGAAAGTGTTGTTTTAATTGTTCAATCTTAAAATAAGATTATGAAAAAAATAATAAATAGAGCGAAAGCTCCAACTCCGAAATTTTTTAAAGTGCTTCGAAATATTGGTTTAGCATTGGCTGCTGTTGGAGGAACTATTTTGGCTACTCCAATCGCAATGCCAGTTATTGTTACTACTATTGGTGGTTATTTAGCTGTAGCTGGTGGCGTTGTTTCGGCAGTGAGCCAATTAACAACTGAAAATAATGCAAACACAAAGTAATCCAACAATAATTGGAACTGCTAGTGGTACATTTTTAAGTATTGTACCAAATTTAAATTCTGATGATGTTGTAAAAACGGTTGTTTTGGCTACCATTGGTGCAATTGTCAGTTTTATAATTTCAATATTACTTAAATATTTTAGTAAGAAGCACAAAGAATAAAGTTTAACTCTAGTTGTGGTAACCTTTGGGTTAAACAAATGAAGCCCAAACCTCACGGAATGGGCTTTTATAATTTAAAAATAACTATATGATACAAAACAAAATAAATTATATCAAGAGAGGAGCTTTTGATGAATTATACACTCCAAAAGAAGCTGTAGAGTGTATTTTACCTTTTATTCCTCTTGGTGTTAAAACGATTTGGGAATGTACTGCAATTGAGAACAGTGAAATTGTCAATGTTTTGAAAGAAAACGGTTTTGAAGTCATTTCCTCATATTTAAATGAAGGGTTAGACTTTTTTAAATATCAACCTGAACACTATGACTTGATAATTACAAATCCACCATTTTCCTTGAAAGATCAATTTTTGAAAAGAGCGTTTGAACTTAATAAACCTTTTATGATGCTGCTGCCAATAACAACTTTGGAAGGAAAAAAGCGAAGTGAAATGTTCCAAAAAAACAAAGTCCAAATTTTGATACCCAGCAAAAGATTTAATTTTATTAAAGAAAAAAAAGGTAGCTGGTTTCAAACTTCTTGGTTCACTTGGAAGTTGTATCTGAAGAATGATTTAACTTTCTTAAATTTATGAATAAACATAGGCCTAGTCAAACGACTAGGCTTTTTTATTGCAAAAAAAATTAAATTTCTTCAAATAGATTTAGCGTAACTTCTAAAACTACAACTTCTGAATTGTGGTTATACAATTCTTGCCATTTTGCACTATCAATTGCTTTGGCTCGTGTGTCGAAAACGCCAAAACATACTCTTGATGCTCTGCTTTTCCAATTGTCGGTTTGGTACAAAATAAATAGTTTCATAGTTGAAAATTTATGGTTAATAATTAGATTTATTTTTTGCAATAACGATGTAGAATAACTCTTCTTAAATCGTTAATTAGATTGATGTTTTCGTGAAATTGTTTCTCTTTTAACTCTAAAAGTTTGAGTGCAGCTATATTCTTTTGATGCTCCTCGTGTTCCTGCATCATCACATTGGCTTTTGGATTGAATTCTTTTGAGAAGTCTGGAAGGCGTAAAAATGGAATTACTGAACCCACTAAATATTGATGCCAAAATTTAGTTTTCCATAAGCTGTAAGCAACAAAATAAATACTCTCGCAATCTTTTTCGTTTTGAAAAATGACTACAAAACTGTTCGTAAATGGCTCTTTTTGGGGCTTACCGCTGTTCATTCCTTTGTTAAGTATAAATAAATGCGGTTTGGCGTATAACGTCTCTTTTCGGTGTGTTTTGATAATGAAATTTGGCATATATTCGGGTTTTTACGGTGGTGTGCCTCGTTACTACAAGCCACACCTAAAATTTTTAAAAGAAAAAAAGAAAAAAAAGAAAGTC
>NZ_JAYSSZ010000280.1:0-2617 GCF_043720215.1 Flavobacterium sp.
TGACAATATTTTATATAAATACCCCAGTTTTTTTTTAAAGTTTAAACGGTATAATATATAAATTTTAACCCAATAAAATTAATATCAATAAAGGAAATATTAGTCCAGCTAAAGCTAGTTTCCAACCTCTCTTTTTGAAAGAAAACTTACCAGCAGGAATCATAATGGTTCCAGTAATAGCAATTGTAATTAAAGACAACCCGAAAATATCACCATAATAAATCCACCAGTTAGACGTATTTTTGTGCAACTTCATCATATGACTTATTATAGGCGTTTTTTTATAGGTTTCTATTTCGCCTTTCCCTGTTGCTAGATCTACTTCAACATCAGTATTTTTATAAGAGATTCGTAAAGAACCACCTTTTACTTTGTGTTTTCTAAAATCATCAGTAATACCAAATTGTGTGATGAAATCTTTAGCATATTCTTCGGTAATTTTATCTTCGGAAGGTAATTTTACTGTTATCTCTTTGGTTTGATTGTCATACTCTTCAGGATGCCAAGAATCACGGTGATTCATTAAAATCCCTGAAAGTGCAAAAGATATAATTAATCCGATATAAAAATAGCCTAAATCACGATGTAAACTTCTAAATGTTTGCTTGTTCATAGTTTTTAATTTAAAAAAATGTTGCCTTTGAGAACCTTAGGCAACATTTTTTTTCGCAATTTATTAAAATTTATACGATAAAATAGTAGAAATCATTCGTGGTGCAATTGGTGTTACCGTATTGTCATCGTATACATAGTAATTGATTTCGTTTGATAAGTTTGATAATTTGGCTCTAAAACTTACATTTTTGAAAGTGTACCCTAAAGAAGCGTCAAATTGTAAAAAACCATCGGTTACAATTGGCTTTCTAGCTAATTCTGCTGGGGTTATTGCATTGTTCGGACGCAATCTTCCACCTAAACGTTTACCTACATAAGAAGAAGCAACGCCTATTTCTAAACCTTTTACTTTAAAGCTGTCGAACGTGTAAAATAAACTGGCATTTGCTGTGTTTTTTGGTGCAAAACGCAATTCAGTTCCTTTATTAAAAATGTTACTTTTGGTATATTTTGTTTCGTTAAAACTATATCCCGCCATTACTTTGAATCCATTGTAATTAGTAGTAATGTCAATTTCAACACCTTTGCTCGCATAAGAACCTGTTAGTTCTTTGATGGTTGTTAACGTATTTCCATCAGAGAAATCGGTTTGTGCTAAATTGCTATAATTAATATAATATCCCGTAACATTTGCAGTTAAATGTCCTTTTAAAAATTCATTTTTAGAACCTACTTCATATTGATCTAAAGTTGAATGTGGTAACTGATTTTTAAATTTATCTGTACCTACATTTACAACAAACGAATCGGCATAACTAGCAAATAAAGTATTTGTTGTAGTGGGTTGGTAAATTAATCCTAGTTTAGAAGTAAGTAAGTTATTGTGTACTTCAACAGGTGTATCGCTAGTAATCTCGTTAGTATTAGTTTTATGCGTTAATGTTCTAGTAGTTTGCTCTAGATAATTGTAACGTAAACCTACTAAAGCTTTGAATTTTGAAGTTAATTCTATAAAATCTTGTATATATAAACTAGCTCTTTTTATTTGAGAATCAACCACCGTGTTTCTTAATTCCATAACTGGAATTTCAGCATCTTTATACTTTGGGTCTTTTGTAATAACTACACTTGAATTGAAAATATTAATCTTGTCATAAGAAGAAATATTTCTATAGTTAATTGTATTTGCAGAAGTTCTATCAGCATCACTACCTAATAAAATAGCATGTTTTATAGTTCCTGTATTGAATTTTCCTGTAACATCGATTTCGGCAATAGCATAATCTTGTTTCTCTGTTATTTTTTGCACTCCACGAGTCCAATCACCGTTTGACTGTACTAAGTTGTTAAATAAATTTGTTGGAGAAATTGGATTTGTATTTCCTGAGTTTGGACGTAAACTTGATAGCAAATCAGTTTCAAAACCTTGGTAAGAAAAAATTCCTTTTGCTTGCCAATTGTCATTAAAAGTATGTGTTAATGTAGAAGTTACTCCATTTTGAAGCGTTTTGTAATGTGCCCAACTGTAGTTTAAAAAGGTATTTCTAGGTAAAGCGACCACAGTATAATCGATAGCGGCTAATCCGAAATCGGGTGTGCGACTGTCTTTAGTATAATCACCTTCAATTAATAAAGAAGTTTTTTCGGAGAAATCAATTAAAAAAGAAGGATTCACATAAAATCGTTCACTTTCTACACCATTTCTAAAGCTATTACCTTTTTCGTAAGATGTAATTACTCTATAAGCCAATGTATTACTATTGTTTACACTTCCGTAAACGTCTACTGTAGGTTTGTAAAAAGCATACTCACCCAAACGGAAACTTACTTCGCCACCATTATAAAACTTAGGTTTTTTGGTTACTAAATTTAAAACACCCCCTGGAGCAACATTTCCATACAATAAAGCCGAGCTTCCTTTCAAAACCTCGATACTTTCTAATGAACTTGCTTCAGGAATTAATGAACCATTAATTCTAATTCCGTTTTTGAAGGTGTTGTTTCCGCTAAAAGTAAATCCGCGTGAACCTAATTCCTCTTGGTTATTTCCAGAAGCACTACT
>NZ_JAYSSZ010000281.1:0-2610 GCF_043720215.1 Flavobacterium sp.
GATGTCTTTCAAGTATCGTCGTCGCCCTAAAACCGTTTGTACATAACCGTTTTCGCGAGCAAAATCAACTTGGTTACTCATATACGATTTCAGTTTTGGATACGTTTGATAATAAGCATCAATCAACTCGGCAGCTTCCTTTCGAGAAAGATCAGTTTGATTAGAAAGACCAAAAGCTGAAACACCATAAATAATTCCGAAATTTACCGTTTTAGCATTGCTTCTTTGTTCTTTAGTAACTTCTTCTAAAGGCACATTAAACACTTTTGCAGCCGTACTTTTGTGAATATCCTCGTTATTTTGAAACGCTTTTATCATGTTTTCCTCGCCTGATAAAGCAGCGATTATTCGCAATTCTATCTGCGAATAATCGGCAGAAAGTAAAGTGTAGTTTTCGTCACGAGCAATAAATGCTTTACGAATCAATCGTCCGCGTTCAGTACGAATTGGAATGTTTTGCAAGTTCGGATTATTCGAACTCAAACGTCCTGTTGCTGCAACAGTTTGCATATAATCAGTATGAACTCGACCTGTTTTTTTGTCAACTTGGTTTGGTAATGCGTCAATATAAGTGCTTTGCAGTTTTACCATTTGGCGCCATTCTAGAATGTCTTTTACAATTGGATTGTCTTTTTCTAAATAACTTAATATTTCTTCACCAGTCGCATATTGACCTGTTTTGGTTTTCTTTTGTTTGGCTCCGCCAATTTTCATTTTATCAAATAAAACATCACCCAATTGTTTTGGTGATGCCAAATTGAACTTTTCACCAGCGGTTTCATAAATTTTTTGTTCTAATGCGGAACTTTCAATTGCCATCTCAACCGACATTTCTTTCAAAAAAGGAACGTCAAGATTAATCCCTTCTAATTCCATTGCTGCGAGAACAGGGATTAACGGAATTTCGATTTCATCAAATAATTTTTTAGTTTCGGCTTTGTCTAAAATCGGACTAAAATTTTGTTTTAATTGATACGTAACATCAGCATCTTCTGCAGCGTATTCTTTGATGTCTTCAAGCGCCACTTCACGCATCGATTTTTGATTCTTACCTTTTTTACCAATTAAATCTTCAATAGATTTTGGTGAATATTTTAAATAGGTTTCACTTAAAACATCCATATTGTGGCGCATATCTGGGTTTATCAGATAATGGGCAATCATCGTATCGAATAATTTCCCTTTGATTTCAACTCCGTAATGCGACAGAATTTTTAAATCATATTTGATGTTTTGACCGATTTTTTCGATGCTTTCACTTTCAAAAAATGGTTTAAATTTATCGACTAAAAGTTGTGATTCTTCCTGATTTTCTGGAAACGGAACGTAAAACGCTTTTCCTTTTTCGAAAGAAAATGACATGCCAACTAATTCGGCATTCAAAGCATCAATTCCTGTAGTTTCGGTGTCGAAACAAACAGAAGATTGACTCATTAAATTTTGCAACAATAATTTTACGGGTAAATCACCTTGAACGATTTGGTAAAAATGTTGCGTGTTCTCTAGAGTTGTATAATGTGAATTGGTTTTTACTTCGCCACTTTCTTCGTCAGAAAATCCAAATAAATCGAATTGATCTTCGTTGGCTTTTTTAGTAATTTGTTTTTTTAGTGTGGTTTGGCTGTTACTGGCTTCATTACCATTAGTGTCAATTTCGTCGTATTCTTTTCCAGTTCCAAAATATTTATCAAACTGAGCTTTCATTTGACGAAATTCCAATTCATTGAAAAGCGCATCTGTTTTTTCAACATCCGGTTTCGATAATTCGTAGTCACTTTCGTTAAAATTTACAGGGCAATCGAGCAGGATTGTGGCTAATTTTTTTGATAAAATCCCCTTTTCCTTGTTGGCTTCAATCTTTTCTTTCATGGCGCCTTTTAGCTTGTCAGTATTGGCGAGAAGATTTTCCATCGTGCCAAATTCTTTCAATAATTTCTTAGCCGTCACCTCACCAACGCCTGGCAAACCTGGAATATTATCGGCAGCATCGCCCATCATGCCTAAGAAATCAATCACTTGTTCGGGTCTTTCTATTTCAAATTTTTTCAAGACTTCAGGAATTCCCCATATTTCAATGTCGTTACCCATTCGAGCTGGTTTGTACATAAAAATATTTTCGGAAACCAATTGTGCAAAATCTTTATCTGGTGTAACCATAAAAACTTTAAAATTTTCTTTTTCGGCTTGTTTTGCTAATGTTCCTATTAAGTCATCAGCTTCAAAACCAGCTACTTCGACAATAGGTATATGCATCGCTTTGAGCAATTCTTGTATGTATGGAACAGCAATTTTTATAGCTTCGGGAGTTTCGTCACGATGGGCTTTGTATTCTTGATACATTTCGTAACGGTAGGTGCTTCCACCTTTGTCGAAAGCAACGGCCAAATGGTCTGGTTTTTCACGTTTAATTACATCCATCAAGGCATTCATAAATCCCATAATGGCGGATGTGTCCATTCCTTTAGAATTAATTCTTGGGTTTTTTATAAAAGCAAAATAACCTCGAAATATTAAAGCATAAGCATCGAGAAGGAAAAGACGTTTTTGTGACATTTTGAAAAAATTTGACTGTAAAAATAAACATTCAAATTGTAGGATTTTATGTTTTAG
>NZ_JAYSSZ010000282.1:0-2595 GCF_043720215.1 Flavobacterium sp.
GGTGGCGTTACGATTCACTCGATGTTTCAGTTGCCATTTGGTGGATTTATTCCAGATAATACTGTCCCACAATTCTCAGAATACATAAAATTTGAATCGAAAGCGACTTTAAATCGCAATTTCAAAATGAGTGGTTTGAAGAAATCAGTCATCAAAAACATGGAGTTGCTTATTATCGATGAAGTGAGTATGCTTCGTGCTGATTTGCTCGACGGAATCGATTTTATGTTGCAATCTATTCGCAAGAAAAAAATCGCTTTTGGTGGCGTTCAAGTCCTGTTTATTGGAGATTTGTTGCAATTACCACCTGTTATTAAAGAAGAAGAATGGAAAACATTACGAAACTATTACAAAGGGAAATTCTTTTTTCATTCGCATGTAATTCAGCAAAATCCGCCGTTGTATATCGAATTATCAAAGATTTTTCGTCAAACCGATGAAGTTTTTATTTCTATTTTGAATAATTTACGAAACAACAGAATTTCGCCACAAGATATTCAGAATTTAAACCAATATGTAAAACCAAATTTCGACCTCAAAGCCAATAAAGGCTACATAACACTAACGACTCACAATGCGAAAGCTGATGGTATGAATGCCAAAGCCTTGGAGGATTTGGAAGGAAAACAATACCAATATAAACCAGAAATTACGGGCGATTTCCCAGAAAAAATTTATCCGATAGATCAGAATTTGCAATTAAAAATTGGAGCACAAGTCATGTTTGTAAAAAATGATTTGTCTTTAGAAAAACGCTATTTTAATGGAAAAATGGGGATTATCAAATCCTTATCTGAAGCAGAAATTTTAGTACATTTTCCAGATGAAAACACCACGATTGAAGTCGAAAAATACGAATGGCAAAATATTCGATATTCGGTAAACAATTTAACCAAAGAAATTGAAGAAGAAACTTTAGGCACGTTCGTCCACTACCCTATTAAGTTAGCTTGGGCAATTACGGTACATAAAAGCCAAGGATTAACTTTTGATAAAGCTGCGCTCGATGTATCGCAAGTTTTTCAACCAGGACAAGCATATGTCGCATTATCGCGTTTGCGCTCGTTAGAAGGCTTGGTTTTGCTTTCTCCGTTGCAAATGAATGGTATTTCGAATGATGCCGACGTGATGGATTATGCCGAAAACAAAGCATCGGAAGAAAAACTAGAAAAATCATTGCAACAAGAAACCACCAGATTCTTGCATAATTATTTGAAATCGACTTTCGATTGGGGAAATTTAGCACAAGAATGGAGAAATCATCAGTATAGTTATAACGATAAAAGCGAATCAGTCACCAAATCGAATCATTCACTTTGGGCAAAAAAACAAACCGATATTATTTCTGAAATTCAGGAACCAGCAAGAAAATTCTTAAGTCAATTAGACAAGATTTTTAACACAGAACCTTTTGATATTCAATTTATTAAAGAAAGAATTGATGCGGCATATGATTATTTTTTCAAACAAATGGACAGTATGGTTTACGATGTTTTATGGAAAATAGAGGAAGTAAAACGCGTTAAAAAAGCAAAAATGTTATTCGATGAATTATCAGTTCTGGAAGAAGCGCAAATAAATGCTGTTTTCAAATTGATGAAAGCCAAATTGCTAGTAAAAACAATAGCTTCGGGTGATGTGATTACTAAAGAAAATTTGACATCTAAAGAAATTAAAACATACAAAATCAATAAAATGAATGAGATTCACGAAGAATTTAAAAGATTAAACATCACACTGATTGATGATGATCTCGACGTGGAACGTTACGCAAAGAAAAAGAAAGAAGTTAAGGAAGCCAAAAAATCGACCGTGCAAGAAACCTACGAATTATGGATTGAAAAAAACTCTATCAAAGAAATTGCAGCCATCAGAAAACTCACGCCACAAACCATTAGCGGACATTTCGCAAAGCTTATAGAATCTGGCACTGTCGCCATTACTGATGTTTTACCAGAAGACAAAATTGCAGCCTTGGCCGAAGCTTTTTTTGGTTACAAAGAAGAGACTCTAAACCCACTCAAAGAAAAATACGGTGACGAATTTACTTGGGACGAATTAAAAATGTACAAATCGAGTTTAAATGCGGGTTAGAGAAAAAGACCTTTGTTTAAAGACGATAGCGCGGATTTGTAATCCGTGCCTGTAATAATAAACGATAAGCTTTTTTTGTGAGTTTTGTATAAACGTTAAAAATTTAATTTTCACTCTTTTTACATTCTGTTTGGGCACGGATTGCAAATCCGCGCTATCGGGTTTTAGATCTTTCAAACACAAAAGCATTAAATAGCATTGAAGCATTACTAGATAACGAGGTTTACGCTTATTCTATTTCAGGAAAAATTCCCTTTCGGTAAAAGAGTTTAAGAATCATTTGAATCAAATCATGACCGCTTCAGATTCTGGAGAAAAAGGCTTTACTACAGCCGAAGCAAAGGGAAAAATAGTTAGAAAATGAATCCAGTTGTTTGGTCTAAAGAGTCAATTGTTTCAATTCAATTTATTTACGATTATATTTCTTTCGAAAGTTAGCAAAATGCCGATATGTTTATAGATACACTTTTGATATTGGTGAGAAATTGAATATTCTGCCAG
>NZ_JAYSSZ010000283.1:0-6823 GCF_043720215.1 Flavobacterium sp.
ACTTTCGGCACAAGAAGGTGTTCGTTTACGCGCAACAGTTTCTGAATTTGGTCCAGTTTTGTTTTCAAGGATTTTAGATTTAAATGATACACAAGCTGGTGTAATTTCAGTAATATTCAAATATTGTGACGATAAAAAAATGCCTCTTTTAGATTTAAAAGACATTAAAAAGGTCATGAATTATATTACCGAAGAAGGAAAGGATGAAATTTCTGAAGAATATGGTAAAATTTCGACTTCAACAACAGGAACTATTTTAAGAAAAATTATTGAATTAGAGCAACAAGGCGCCACTACATTTTTTGGAGAAAAATCTTTTGAAATAGATGATTTAATGCGAATTGATGAAAATGGGAGAGGTTATATAAATATTGTTCGTTTAACCGACATTCAAGACAAACCAAAGTTGTTTTCGACTTTTATGTTGAATCTTCTAGCCGAAATTTATAATTTAATGCCAGAAAAAGGAGATGTCGACCAACCAGAATTAGTGATTTTTATTGATGAAGCGCATCTTATATTTAATGAAGCGAGTAAAACTTTGCTTGACCAGATAGAAACCATCATCAAACTGATTCGTTCTAAAGGTGTTGGGGTTTATTTTATCACTCAAAATCCAATGGATATTCCTAAAGGGGTTTTAGCGCAATTGGGATTGAAAATCCAGCATGCTTTGAGAGCTTTTACTGCAAATGATAGGCAAGCTATAAACCAAACAGCCGATAATTATCCAACATCGGAATTTTATAAAACTGAAGAATTGTTGACTTCTCTTGGGATAGGGGAGGCATTAGTTACTGCTCTAAACGAAAAAGGAATTCCAACCCCATTAGCTGCAACTATGATGCGTGCGCCAGAAAGCAGAATGGATATTCTGACCGAAAGTGAGATTTCTGTTATAAATTCGAAATCTAAATTGGTTGAGAAATACGCTGAAGAAATAGATCGCGAAAGTGCTTACGAGATTCTAATTAAAAAAATTGAAGAAATTTCTGAAACTATTGAAGAGAAAGAAGAAGAAAAAAGAGCCGCTAAAGAACCAAGTACTGCTAGTGTTGTTGGTAAATCAGTTTTAAAAGTCGTTACGAGTGCTAGTTTTATAAGAGGTGCTTTTAGCGTTTTAATGAAGGTGTTGAGAAAGTAATAGATTAAATAATTAACAATAAAATCTCTCCTAAAACATTTGACGAGATAGTTTCATTATAAGTAATAAAAAAAAATGAAAAAATATACCATTCAAAAATCACCTTTTGTAGTTCCAACAACCGATGGGAAACTCATTGAAGAACACCACGGAAATGCGACAACAAATAACTCTGAAATTTCAGTGGCACATATGATTGCGCCACCCAAATGGAGTGAACCATTTCAAACTCCTGAATTTGAAGAATATACTTATATTATTTCAGGGAAAAAGCAATTTGTTATAGAAGATGAGATTTTGATTTTAGAAGCGGGTCAATCTATAAAAATTGAAAAAAATACACGTGTTCAATATTCAAATCCCTTTAATGAGCCTTGTGAATATCTCTCTATTTGTAAACCTGCTTTCGATTTTACCAAAGTGCATCGAGAAGAATAATTTCAATTTTTAAATTTGATTTTTTGCATTGAATTTTGAGATTGTTATTTCAAAAGTTCAATAATCTTATCTTCTACTTCTTTCGAATTCCATTTTTCCTCAATTGACGGGATTTGCATCACTTCTTCCATGATTTTATTTTGGAAATCACCTATTGCAAGTGCTTCAGAGTAAGGTTGCAAACTAAATGTGATACGACTGTACAATGGCATCCATTTGTCAGGATGTTTGTCTGAGAACCATTTTTCGATTTTCTTTTGCAACAAGAAATTTACATCGGCTGTTTTCGAACTCATTTCCATAAAGTTTCTGTACGAAAGTTCAGCAATAGCATCTGTATTTGGTTTGCGGCTGTTTTCATAATCGTTAAGCAAGTTTGCCCAATCGTCTCCATACTTGTCTATCATTTCATTTAATACCGTAATGTCTTCAAAACCAGCATTCATACCGTGACCATAAAACGGCACAATAGCATGACATGCATCGCCAATTAAGGCAACTTTATCTGAATAGGTCCACGGAAAACATTTCATCGTAACCAAATAACTTGTTGGATTTTTGAAAAAATCTTCGACTAAATCAGGTATAACATCTTTGGTATCTAGAAAATATTTAGCAAAAAAGTTTTCTAATTGTTCTTTGTTGGTTAACGATTCGAAGGAGTTTTCGCCATCATGAGGCATAAATAATGTGCATGTAAAACTGCCATCTAAATTAGCCAATGCCATGAGCATAAACTTACCTCGAGGCCATATGTGTAAGGAATTTTTGTCTAATTTATGCGTGCCGTCTTCATTAGCAGGAATATGCAATTCTTTGTAACCAATTTCTAAAAATTCTTGCGAATAATTGAACATGCTTTGTCGTTGCATACGGTGGCGAATTCTAGAAAATGCACCATCGGAACCAAAAGTTAAATCATAATCTTCGGTAGTCCATTCGCCTCTTTCTGTTTCACCTATAGAAATTGTTGCAGTTGTTAAATCTACATCCCAAACTTTTTGTTCAAATTTAAAATTTACACCAGCTTGTTCGGCAAGATCTATCATTTTTTTGTTTAAAATGCCTCGTGAAAGTGAATAAATACATTCACCATCTTTCCCATAATTTTGATAAACCAAGTCGCCATTTTGCAGATGAATAGCTCGCTTGTAAACAGGAATTCCTATTTTTTCTATTTCTTCACGAAGTCCGATATCTTCCAGCGTTTTCCAACCACGATTGGACATTACTAAATTGATTGAACGACCTGAAAAATTTATTTTTCTAATATCTGGACTTCTGTCAAAAACATCAACAGAATGGCCTCTTTTTTTGAGATATATTGCCAATAAAGATCCTACTAAACCAGAACCTACAACGGCTATTTTTTTTGGAGTTTGCATTAAATAATTACGAATTACGAATCAAAAATTACGAACCTAAGTTGTGATTTTAATCATAGATTTAATTTTGCAAAGATAAGTGGAATTTATTTAGCTTTGAAAACCAATTTAGTAGAAGTTTTTATGATTTCTTCTTTATTGAGTTTCATTTTTCTGAATTTACCCGTAGCATACATTTCGGCCTGATCATTATAATATTTACTCATAGGATTACCCGATTGTCCTGTTGGTAAGATACTCCAACTATTTTCTACATCAGAAAAATCTACAATTCGTCGGGTTGACGGCCCTGCTTTTATAGTATATTCGGCTGCATCAGAATAGTCGAACATAGTATTATTTATGACTTCGTTTGCTCCTGCAATTTCAAATAAACCAACATTAAAAAAGGGTTTAAATATTGCGACACTTCCTAACGGATGTTTGTATTCCACTTTATGCACACGATTCCAAGTCCAAGAATTTACATCAGTTCCAAGTTGATTATTTAAACTTAAAACAGCTTGTTGCAACGCTAGTTTCAGAATGTCTTTACGAGTTTCTTTCTTATTTTTAGTCACAATATTATCCCACCAAGGTGAATTTTCATTCTTTGTCTGGAAAGCGATACTTTGTTTCATAATATGTGTTTTCAAGAATTGTTTGAATGAAGTTTCTCCCATTTCATCTTGATACGTATTTTTTAGATATAAATAAATCCATTTATTATAAATAGTTGGCGCAACGTCTGTTAATCCGTTTGTTCCTTTCCAATTTCTTAATACGCTTACTGCATCTTTTTTCTTGATTCGAAAGTTTTTCAGTATTAATAACAGACAACATTGTCTTTACTATTTCAATTGAAACTGGCGATGTATTGTCTGTCATCATTTTACTTACATCTTCTTTATTCCAATCACTTTTGCTATCTAATAAATTGGTAATTCTTCTTGCTCTATCTTCAGGTAAATAATAACCCGGATAATTATATCCATTTATCGATTCGGGCATATTATTTGACGAATACACATAGTTCCAACTCGGGTTTACCGCCGACGGGTTTTCAGAATAATCTAAAAATTCTTTTTTATCATCGATGCCATTTGTCCCATTTAAAATAAAATTGGCATTGACTCCTTTTTCTAATTTGTATAATTTTCCAGAAGTAAACCAAGCAATATTATTTTTGGCATCTCCATACATAATATTAAGCCCTGGTGCTACTATGTAGGAAACTGATTTTTGAAATTCCTCAATATTATTTGCTCTGCTTAATCCATAAACTGCATCTAGAATTTTGTTGGGTTGTTGGGTATAAATCCAAGAAAAAGAAACCGGTTTTTGGGTTTTAAAATCCGCAATTAAATCATTAATTATGGGTCCGTGTTGTGTTTCTTTTATTTTTAAAATTACTGATGTAGAATCTTTAACTTTAATAGTTTTAGTTCTTATTTTATAATTTTCGAAACCAGAGGCCGTTTTGTACTGATTTTCGTTTTTTGGATTGTTTTCTTCTTGAAACAAATCGGCATCGTCGTTTTCGAACATGGTTAATCCGTAAGCATAATTTCGATTGTGTCCTAAAAGTGGAAATGGCGTTCCTGCAAGATAATAGCCATACATTTCGTATTCTGGACAAGAAATGTGCGCTTCATACCATGTCCCGGGTTGCGAGTATTCGATGTGCGGATCGTTGCAAAAAAGCACTTTTCCAGTTTTAGTTTTCTTTGGCGTAAGCACCCAACTATTACTTCCAATAAATGGTGGCACTGGAGAATTTTCTAATAATGCAGTTATCGATTTTGAAATTTCGATATATTGTTGTGTTTGTTCTTTAGAAATTTTTAGTCTTGTTGGATTTAATGAATAATCGATTCCTAAATCTTTCAAATATGCTTCCCCGTATTGATTTTTAATATCTGTCAATAACGGATCTGTTTTTTGAGCCATCGCAAAACTGAAAGCCATGTATCCAAAAGTATTGTAAACATCTTTTAAGGTGAATTTTTCTTTTTTAATCCCTAAAATTGTAAACTCGATGGGCGTTTTTCCATCTTCCAAATATTGATTTACTCCATCTAAATAAGCCATTGCCATTTGGTATGGTTTCCCGTTTTTGTCTAATTCTGCTATTGCTTTTTCCGAGTTTTCTTCGATTCCTAAACCAATAAAGAATTTATCGTTTTTAAGTGCTCTGGTTCCAAATATTTCAGATAATTTTCCAGGTGCAATACGACGTATCAATTCCATTTGCCATAATCTGTCTTGCGCATGAACATAACCTAAAGCAATCATGGCATCTTTTTGGTTTTCAGCATAAATATGAGGCACTCCATAATCATCAAAATAAACAGTTGTTTCTTTTGATATGTTTTTTATAGTGATTTCTCCTTCGTAATTGGGTTTTGTAGAGAAAAGGTAACCATATACTAAAAGTGATAGTAAAGCTATAAATGAAATAAAAATAAGTAGGGCTTTTTTAAGCTTTTTCATTGGAGATAAATTGGTTTACCAAATATAAAAAAAAGACGAATGTAATATTCGTCTTTTGGTATAAAATCTGTAAATTATTTACTTCTTATTAAATTTAATTTTCTCACCAACAGTCATTCCGTTATTTTTAGCTAACATACCACACATATGAAAAAGCATCCTTGCTCCTACATTTCCGTCCCAGTCATCATTTTCTCCTGGAGCCACTTCTACTAGATCGAAACCAATAATTTCTTTGCCACTATTTGCTAATTTATTTAACAAATAAGTAGCTTGTTCGTATGAGAATCCTCCTGGAACTGGCGTGCCTGTATTTGGACAATACCAAGAATACAGCCCATCAATGTCGAAAGAAACACAAACTTTTTGTGGTAATGCTGCGATAATTTGATCGCATTGTTGTTGCCACGTTTTGCCTTCAAAAGTTTCTGCTTTCATATCCATATCCGTATGAACAACGACTCTATTTCCTTGATTTTTTACAACTTCAACTTCTTGTTCGCAAAAATCACGAATTCCAACTTGAACCAATTTTGTTATTTGAGGAATTTGCAGTGCATTATACATAATAGACGCATGCGAATACGTAAAACCTTCGTAAGCAATGCGTAAATCCATGTGAGCATCTAAATGTAATATTCCAAAATTATCATGAATTGTAGCTAATGCTTGATAATACCCTAATGGTGTAGAATGATCACCTCCTAATAAAACTACTTTTTTCCCTTTTTTAATCCAATGCAGAACACGTTCTTTTACTTCGGCATGTAATTCGGCGCAAACTTTATTTATTTTATCTAAATCAGATTGTAGAGCTGGGAAGTTTTCGATTACTTCTCCACTTTCTAATGCTTCAATAATGGGTTGTGCTAGACTTTTGTATTTATCTGAATTTTTTAACCAATGTTCTGGAGCTTGGTCATAATACATTCCTAATTTCCATAACTCTGGAAATTCTTGGTGTTGCAAATCGACTTGAAAAGAAGCTTCAAAAATGGCTTCTGGGCCTTCCGATGCGCCTGCTCCATAACTTACTGTTACTTCCCACGGAACAGGAATAATTATAATTTCTGATTGTTCGGCCGTAAATGGCAATCCAAAAATGGTGGCATCAGCAAGTCCTGGTTGCGATGGGTCGAAATTTTGTATGATTTGCTCTTTTGTCATTTTTTTGATATTGTAAGTTACAAAGTTACAAAGGTTTGAAGAGCGAGTGATTCGGATGCGCTTCGGTATAGACTGCGAAGAAATGACTCTTGAAGAAATTGGGGAAATCTTTAAAACCACCAGAGAAAGCATTCGACAATACGAGGCCAGAGCGTTGAGGAAATTAAAACATCCAGCACGACTCAAACAAATCGCAAAAGCCTCTTGTATCACTACA
>NZ_JAYSSZ010000284.1:0-6789 GCF_043720215.1 Flavobacterium sp.
CCAACTTTAAATACTACTTCTCCTAACGGAATTGTAGGAGCTTGGTCTCCAAACACCATTAGCAATACAACTAGCGGAAGTTATATTTTTACACCTAATACTGGGCAATGTGCAACCAACACCACTTTAGTGGTAACAATTACCGCACCTACTATTGTACCTAATTTTGTAACTACTCTTAATGTTTGTAATGGAACACCAGCTCCAACGTTAAATACTACTTCTCCTAACGGAATTGTAGGAACTTGGTCGCCAAATATTATTAGTAATACAACAAGTGGAAGTTACAATTTTACACCTAATACTGGGCAATGTGCAACCAACACAACTTTAGTAGTAACTATTACTGCTCCTACTATTGTGCCTAATTTTGCAACTACTTTAAGTTTATGTATAGGAGAGACTCCTCCTGTTTTAAACACAAGTTCACCAAATGGTATATCAGGAACTTGGACACCAAGTATTATAGACAATACGGCTTCTGGAAGTTACATTTTTACACCTAACACGGGACAATGTGCAATAAATACAACATTGAACGTGAGTTTTTTAAACACTTTAGATTTTGAGATTATTGGAGCCTGTATAGAAAACAACTATATTCTTCAAGTAACATCAATCTCAAGTGCTTTTGATTTAAATACCGCTAATTATGTTTGGGAAAATAGCAATAATGTAACTGTTGGAACAAATAGTCCATACTTTGATGTTACATCATATCTAGACTCTACATCACTAGAAGAACAAGTCCCAATTAGTTTTAATGTAACAGTAACAACACCGCAAGGTTGTTATAAAACAGAAATATTTACTATTGATAATATGTTTTGTAGTATCCCTAAAGGAATATCACCAAACGGCGATAACAATAATGATTTTTTTGATCTACGATTGTTAAATATTAGAAACTTAAGCATCTTTAATAGATATGGTATAAAGGTCTATTCTAAAGACAATTATACAAATCAATGGATGGGACAAACAGATTCTGGAACAGAACTCCCTGACGCAACCTATTATTATGTGATAGAATTTGACGACAATCAACCAACAAAAACTGGATGGGTTTATATAAATAGATAAACAAAAAGCAGTAGCAAACTAAAAACTGCCCAAGAATTATTCCTGGGCAGTTTTTTTATAGATTAGAATTCCCTTTGTTAAAGTTTTTGTATTATTAAAGTTTGAAGTACTACAGAAGAAATCTTCTAAACAATTAATCTAAATCTGAAACGCTATCTAATTCTCTTTTTAATGGAGTCATAAATTCGATAAATCTTGGTTTATTTTTACTGTCCATTGGTGTCGAATTTGGCAATTTAAGTTTAAGTGCATCTACTTGTTTTCCGTTTTTCCAGAAACGATAACAAACGTGTGGTCCTGTTGCTAATCCCGTACTTCCAACTTTCCCTATTACTTGTCCTTGAGTTACATGCTGCCCACGACGAACTAGAATTCTAGACATGTGTAAATATTGAGTCGCAAAGGTTTTATCATGCTTTACTTTTACATAATTACCATTTCCAATTGAGTATCCCGCTTTTTCGACCACGCCACTTGCTGTTGTCATGATTGGCGTTCCTGATGGCGCAGCATAATCGGTACCATTATGGGCTTTGAAACGCATTTGAACTGGGTGGAATCTTTTTTTCGAAAATTTTGAAGTAATATTTATAGATTTTAAAGGCGCTTTCAGAAAGAAATTTTTTAGTGCTTTTCCTTCTTCGTTATAATAATCTACTTTTTTATCTGACGCATTTTGTTTGAACGGAAATGCGTAAATATTTTTTCCTTTGTATTCGAAAAACGCACACTCTAACGAATCGATACCATCATAAATAGAATCGTTTATAAACCTTTCAGTAAATGTTACGGCAAATTTGTCTCCTTTTTTTGATTTAAAAAAATCGATTGACCATTTGTAAATCCCTATTAATTGACTTGATAAGGCGGAAGACGCGCCTTCGTTTTTTAATGTTTCAGACAACGAACCGTTTAGTTCTCCAGCTATCGTTCTTCTTTTGAATGTTACTGGTTTTTGTTTTTTACTAGCTAATACTATAGAATCTCTAAAATCGACTATATAATAAGTTAATTGATCGGGTTGATAGATAAGATAATTCAGTTTTTTAGTTTTATCTCTAGAAAGCAACATAGTGTACGGCTTACCAATTCTCACTATTCGTACATCAAAAGTATCTTTTACTTTTGCAACAATATCGTAAACTTGTTTGCCGCTAAGATTTTGTTTCTCGATAATGCTCCCAAAAGTATCTCCATTGCGAATAGTGTCATTTATAACCAAGTAATCATTGAGCCTAAAACCAAAATCATAACGAATTGGCTCTGGCTTTTTTACAGGCAGAACTGATTTTTCATTGTCTTTTTTACATGAAATAATTAGTAGCGCAATGACTAAAAGCGTTATAATTTTTTTCAAATGGAATGGTTTTTAAAGATTTTCTCCCCAAGTGGCTAATTCATCTTGTGACCAAAGTTCGGGAAAAAATATTCTTCTTTGGTATTTTGGATGCATATATTTTTTCCAGTCGCTTCCGCCAGTTGCTTCGCCAGTGCCTTTTCCGTTGTCAATATATTTTCTGGCAGCATTCAAATGTCCCATTACCCATGTAATATTTACGGTGTAATCATAATGGCGCATAGCAGCAATTAGCTCTGGATTATTCTGGTCATTTTCTGGAATTTCTTTAAACTTTCGCCAAAGATTGATGGTATTGTATTCTTCCATACAATCTAGGAATTCCTTTTTGTATTTTTTCTCAAATTCCTTAAGAAAATATGATTTTTCACCAGTTGCATAATCTTTCCCAGCAGCCTGCCAATACAAATGCTCGAAAGCGTGTGTATAAGTCGTATTTCTATCTATTGTTGCTCTAAATCTATGATCGATTAAGTTTATCAAATCGGTTGAACAAAACTCAATCATGCGATATTGTGCGCTTTGAAAACCACTTGCTGGTGTTAATGTATGACGAAATTTCATATATTGTTCAACTTCCATTCCGTCGCCCATAATATCGAAAGATGTAGTAAGCATGTCAAAATAACGACTAATACGCATTAGTCTTTCTGTAAAAAATACTGTTGATGGTTTCTGGGTATGAGACAACTGATTTATCTCCCACAAAATCATTTTAAACAACAACTCGTTTATTTGATGATACATAATAAATACGTTTTCATCTGGCAAAGTTGTTCTTTGTACTTGAAGATTTAGAAGAGCATCTGTTTGAATATAATCCCAATATGTTATCGGTTTAGACCAAAGCAATCCTTCTAGATGCACTTCAGTTTTTTGGTTTATTGTTTTATATTTTTCGTCAATTTCTTGAACAAGATTTGATATTTTATCCATATTTTTAATTAATTACCATGAAAGGATTTTTTAATCCTTTGAAAGTCTCTAAATCGGCTTTTATTGATCCTACTGCTAAACTTGCTTTAATGCGTATAGGTATTTTATTTTCGTCGTCAGAGATCCAAACTGTCAAACTTTCTTCTTCTTTAAAAACTCTTCCAGACTGAACTAAAGGCCTAAAAACCATGGTTTTTATTTTTCCGAATTTAGTTTTTATTGTTTCCCTTCCCACAAATTTTAATTTAAATTTTACCACTTCTTCGTCAAAAAACATATCAATCATGATAGATTCATTAACTTTCAGCTTATCAATATTTGGGTGGTTTCTTAAATAATAAAATGACGAAACAATATCTTGAACATTTTCGCTTACGTTAAATGTTTTTTCGGTATTATTCTTATAATCCTTAACTAAAACAGTGTTTTTGTCTTGATTAAAAAAACCTTCTTGATTTTTTGTATAACCACCTTCGTCAATTTTACGAAGAAACTGATATGGTTTACTAGTTGTTTTATCAATAAAACTTTGGTAATGATCTTCGACTTTAAAAAAAGATTTTGCCATGCCCGCTGTATAACCATGTCCAACTGTATAAAAAACTTTCTTATTATTTATTGTGGCTTCTTTTACTTCAAGCGTGGCATAACCCGCGGTTATCATTCCGTAGTGAATTCTAAATTTGAACCATTCACCAATATCGAATGCACTTTGGTTTTGGGCAAAGGTATTTAATGAAATAATTAGTGATACTAGTAGTAATTTCTTTTTCATTTTTTAGTCGATTTATATTCGTTTTAATAGAGAATACAAAATTCATTCCAAATGTACTAAAAAAACAAAAAACCCAGTCAAATAAATGACTGAGTTTTTATGCTTTAACCAACCAAAAAACTATAAATTATGAAAATTTATTAATTAAAAGGGAACCACCCCTTTCAATTCGAGTGCAAAAGTAGTGTGTGAATTCAATTATATCAAACAAAAAATAAACTTTAACATATTTTTATCACAAATATCAAGACTACACCGTTTTATTCTGACAATAATGCAACAAAAATAACTATTTCCTATAAAGTTCCTCTTTTCGCTTGTTCTCTTTCTATAGATTCGAATAATGCTTTAAAGTTTCCTGCTCCAAAACCTTTGGCTCCCATTCTTTGAATTATTTCAAAAAATAAAGTTGGACGATCTTCTACTGGTTTTGTAAATATTTGAAGTAAATATCCATCTTCATCGGCATCGACCATAATGGCAAGATTTTCTATTTTTGTTAAATCTTCTTTCATCATATCCATGTGAACACCTAACCTTTCTGGAATAGCTTTGTAATACTCGTGTGGCGGTGCCGATAAAAATTCTACACCACGAGCTTTCAACTGGCTTACGGTTTCTATAATATCATCTGTAGCAATAGCGATGTGTTGTACACCAGAACCTTCATAAAAATCTAAATATTCTTCAATTTGAGAACGTTTATTTCCTTTTGCTGGTTCGTTTATAGGAAATTTGATGCGTCCGTTGCCGTTTGACATAACTTTAGACATCAATGCAGAATATTCAGTGTGTATTTGTTTGTCGTCGAACGAAAGGAAGTTTACAAATCCCATTGTGTCTTCGTAAAATTTTACCCAAGTATTCATTTGGTTCCAACCTACGTTACCCACCATGTGGTCTATGTATTTTAGTCCAACTGGACTAGGATTGTAATCTGATTTATGTTCTACAAATCCCGGTAAAAATGCTCCTTTGTAGTTTTTTCGTTCTACAAACATGTGTACAGTTTCGCCATATGTGTAGATTCCGGCACGAACTACTTCTCCAAATTCGTCGGTTTCAACAGTTGGTTCCATATATACTTTTGCACCACGAGATGTAGTTTCTTCAAACGATTTTCTGGCATCTTCTACCCAAAGTGCAATAACTTTTACTCCGTCTCCGTGTTTTTTTACATGTTCTCCTATTGGTGATTCGCTGTTTAAAGCCGTTGTAAGTACAAGACGAATTTTATCTTGTTTTAAAACATACGAAACTTTGTCACGAGATCCTGTTTCTAGTCCGCAATAAGCGTGTGACTGAAAACCGAATGCTGTTTTGTAAAAATGTGCTGCTTGTTTTGCATTTCCTACATAGAATTCGACATAATCGGTTCCTAGTAATGGAAGGAAATCTTGTGCCCCTTCAAATATTTTTTCTAGTCCGTATTCTACTGATTTTATTTCTTTTGACATTGTGTTTATTTGTTGATTCGGTTATTTGATTGTCCCGAAATGTTATTGTTTAATGAAAATTTCTAGCCCCGATAGTAATGGAAATCCTTTTTTGAGGTTTTTCTCCAAAAAAAAGATTGCAACGTCCCGATAGCTCTCGGGAAGCGGAAAATAGCTTCTGAAAAAAATTATTCTACCCAAGATTTGTAATATTGTCCATCATCAATTCCCATAGCTGCTTCGGTTACCATAAGTGGACGAAAAGTATCGACCATAACTGCTAATTCTTGGGTTTCGGTGTGTCCAATGCTACGTTCCATAGCGCCTGGTGCTGGTCCGTGAGGAATTCCTTTTGGGTGTAATGTTATATGACCTTGTTCGATATTGTTTCGACTCATGAAATCACCATCTACATAATACAAAACTTCATCACTGTCGATATTGCTATGATTATATGGAGCAGGGATAGATTTTGGGTGATAATCATACAATCTCGGAACAAATGAACAAATTACAAAAGTAGATGTTTCGAATGTTTGATGAATTGGCGGTGGCAAATGTACTCGCCCAGTAATAGGCTCAAAATTATGAATACTAAATGCGTACGGAAAATTGTAACCATCCCAACCTATAACATCAAATGGGTGCGTGGCATATACAATTTCGTGCATCATACCTTCTTTTTTTGTTTTAATAAGGAAATCACCTTTTTCGTCATGCGTTTCTAATTCCGAAGGCAATTTGAAATCTCGCTCACAAAATGGAGAATGTTCTAAATGTTGACCCGATTCGTTTTTGTAACGTTTTGGCGTATAAAATGGGGCGTAAGATTCAACGTAGAACAATCTGTTTTCAGATGTTTCAAATTCGATTTGATAAATCATACCACGAGGAATGATAAGATAATCTCCGTATTCGAAAGGGATATTACCTAACATAGTACGAAGTTTTCCTTTTCCTTTGTGAATGAAGATCATTTCATCAGCATCGGCATTTTTATAAAAATACTCTGTAAGTGATTTTCTGGGCGCTGCGAGTCCAATAATGCAGTCTTTGTTGACTAACATGTCTTTTCGACTATCAAGAAAATCGTCTTCTGGTTTTAGTTCGAAACCTTTTAGTAATAATGATTTTATGTTTTTACCTATTGCGATTTTTGGTTCTACTGAATATGATTTTAGTATTTCTTTGACTTGTGTTGG
>NZ_JAYSSZ010000285.1:0-2573 GCF_043720215.1 Flavobacterium sp.
CGATTTAGGTCTTGAAGAAAAACTTGTTGGCATCACAAAATTTTGTGTCCATCCATACCATCTAAAATCGACAAAAAAAAATGTAGGTGGCACAAAAAAAGTAAACTATGATAAAATTAGAACTTTAAATCCTGACATTATTATTTGCAATAAAGAAGAAAACACAAAAGAAATAGTTGAAGAATTACGAAAAATTTGTACCGTTTGGGTGACTAATATTATTACGATTGAAGATAATTTTCAGATGATTTCAGACTTTGGTCAACTGTTTAATTGTCGTACCGAATCTCAAAAAATAAATGACAAGTTAAATTTTGCTTATCAAGATTTTAAAAACTTTATTAAAGACAAACCAAGTAAAAAAGTAGCTTATTTTATTTGGGCAAATCCATATATGGTTGCTGGCGGCGATAATTTTATCAATGAATTATTAAAGCTCAATAACTTTGAAAACATTTATGATAATAATCCTAAATACGAAGGTCGTTATCCTGAAATTGTGATTCAAAAAATGAGAATTCAAGGTGATCCAGACATTGTTTTTTTGTCTTCGGAACCTTTTCCTTTCAAAGACGAACACGCATTCGAATTAGGAAGACATACCCATCATGCCACAACCGTTTTTGTAGATGGCGAAATGTTTTCTTGGTACGGAAGCAGGTTACTAAAAGCATTTGATTATTTTAAAAAACTTCACGAAAAGTTAAATAACCCAAATTCAAATTAAAAAGCATATTTTTGTAAAAAAGAAAACTTTGATAAATTATTCCATTTACGAAAATAAAGACAGTAATCAGTGGGTGACATTTGTGCACGGTGCTGGCGGAAGTTCGTCTATATGGTTTAAACAAATTCGTGATTTTCAGAAGTATTATAACGTATTATTGCTTGATTTACGTGGTCACGGAAGCTCGAATGAGCAAATAAAAAAAGCTTTTCACAAAAAATACACTTTCCAATCTATTGCTAACGATGTGCTAGAAGTCATAGACCATCTTAAGATTGAAACCTCTCATTTTGTTGGTATTTCTTTAGGAACAATTGTAATTAGACAGTTGGCAGAAATGCATCCTGAACGTATAAAAAGTATGATTTTGGGTGGCGCAATTCTCAAAATGAACTTTCGCTCACAAATTTTGATGCGTTTGGGCAATATGTTCAAATATGTTCTTCCTTATTTGGTTTTATACAAGTTTTTTGCTTTTGTCATTATGCCAAACAAAAACCACAAACAATCTCGTTTGTTATTTATAAATGAAGCAAAAAAATTATACCAGAAAGAATTTATTCGTTGGTTTAAATTGACTGCCGAAATAAATCCAGTTCTTAAATGGTTTCGCCAAGTGGAAGTAAACATTCCTACGCTTTATGTTATGGGAGAAGAAGATTATATGTTCTTGCCATCGGTTAGAAAAGTGGTCGAAAACCATTACAGATCTTCTAAATTATTTGTAGTAAAACAATGCGGACATGTGGTAAACGTTGAGCAACCAGTCATTTTTAATACAGCTGTAATTGATTTTATAAATTCGACTAAATAACAACTTTTAGTTATTTAGTAACAAAATTCGAACTTCATCGTCTTACTAGTATCAATCAAAAAACGAACCGTTTTGGAAACTATACTTACGATAACCAATCTCAACAAAATTTACAACAAATACGTTCATGCCGTAAAAAATCTTTCACTAGAAATTCATAAAGGTAATGTTTACGGAATTCTTGGTCCAAACGGATCTGGAAAATCAACTACATTAGGTATTGTTCTAAATGTGGTAAATAAAACTTCGGGCCATTTTAGTTGGTTTGGTGGCACAATGGAAACACATGATGCACTAAAAAAAGTAGGTGCTATAATTGAGCGACCTAACTTTTATCCATACATGACAGCTCAAGAAAATCTAGAATTAGTATGCAAAATTAAAAGTATTAATTATGCAAAAGTTCAAGAAAAATTGGAATTAGTAGGATTAATGGAAAGAAAGGACAGTAAGTTTAGCACATTTTCATTGGGAATGAAACAACGTTTGGCTATCGCTTCTGCCCTACTTAACGATCCTGAAATTCTAATTCTAGACGAACCAACTAATGGTTTAGATCCTCAAGGAATTCACCAAATTCGTGATATTATTAAGCATATAGCTTCACAAGGAACCACTATTTTGTTGGCTTCGCATTTACTTGATGAAGTCGAAAAAGTATGTACCCATGTTTTAGTTTTGCGCAAAGGAGAAATGTTATATTCTGGAACTGTAGACGGAATGACTAGTAATGAAGGCTTTTTCGAATTAAAATCGGACAATCATCAAACTTTAATTTCTGTACTAAAAAACCATCAAGCGATTGATAAGGTAACTGAAGAAGATGGAAAAGTCCTAGTTTACTTGAAAAAAGCATTAGAACCAAAAGATTTAAACCAATATTTATTCGACAATAACATCAGTTTAGAACATTTAGTAAAACGCAAACACAGTTTAGAAGAACAGTTTTTAGAATTGACAGCTAATCAATAGCAATTGCAAAAATCAATGACAATTGCAAAAATCAATGACAATTGCAAAAATCAATGACAA
>NZ_JAYSSZ010000286.1:0-2573 GCF_043720215.1 Flavobacterium sp.
TTTTTTTAGGATGGAATAACTACAAAATAATTGACCAATACTAAGCGGAAGAAATGAAATTACTGATTTTGTCATATTAGACAAATCGTCCCAATTGTGTGCTAAAATTAAGATGATACCAAGTCCTGAAAGAATTGCTCCAAGAATTCCGAAGACTAAGAATAATTTATTCTGACTTTCGTCACCATTCTTACTGTAATAATCTCTGATTTTTTGAGCCGTTTCTTCCGAAATTACACTGGCTCTTAGTAATTCTTGAAGTTCGTTTAAAATGTGATTTGACATAAAAAGTATTTTATATGATTCAAATATACAAAGTTTATTGAGTAAATGTATTTTTAGCCCTGATATCCCGATAGCTATCGGGAGCGGTATTCCACGCTTTTTAGCATAGAGAAAGCGGATAGCAGGATTAGCTTCAAAAAAATAATAGTATACTTTTGCAAAAATTATATTTAATATAATATTTATACTATTTTTGCACCATCTTAAAACTTAGATTTTAATGTTATGGTAAAAGATTTATTCGAAAGAATTCAACAAAATAAAGGTCCGTTAGGAAAATGGGCTTCGCAAGCTGAGGGGTATTTTGTGTTTCCAAAATTGGAAGGCGAATTAGGACCTAGAATGCAATTTCAAGGAAAAAGTATATTAAACTGGAGTTTAAATGATTATTTAGGTCTTGCTAATCATCCAGAAGTTCGTAAAGCAGATACGGAAGCTGCGGCTCAATATGGTGCGGCTTACCCTATGGGTGCTCGTATGATGTCTGGTCACACAAAGTACCACGAACAGTTAGAAGAAGAATTAGCTGCTTTTGTCATGAAAGAATCTGCTTATTTATTGAATTTTGGTTACCAAGGAATTTTATCTACGATAGATGCTTTGGTTACTAAAAATGATGTTATTGTATATGATGTGGATGCGCATGCCTGTATTATAGACGGTGTTCGTTTGCACATGGGAAAACGTTTTACGTACCGTCATAACGATATTGAGAGCATGGAGAAAAACCTGCAACGTGCTACAAAATTAGCTACCGAAACTGGTGGTGGAATTTTGTTTATCACCGAAGGTGTTTTCGGAATGCGTGGGCAACAAGGAAAGCTGAAAGAAATTGTAGAGATGAAGAAAAAATACAATTTCCGTTTGCTTGTAGATGATGCGCATGGTTTTGGAACTCTTGGAGCAACAGGAGCAGGAGCAGGTGAGGAGCAAGGTTGTCAGGACGGAATTGATGTTTACTTTTCGACATTTGCAAAATCGATGGCAAATATTGGTGCTTTTGTGGCTGCCGATAAAGATATTATCGATTATTTAAAATATAATTTACGTTCGCAAATGTTCGCTAAAGCGTTACCAATGATTCAAACGATTGGTTCTTTGAAGCGTTTAGAATTGTTGCGTAATTCGTCTGAGTTAAAAGACAAACTTTGGGTAAATGTTAATGCGTTGCAGAACGGATTGAAAGAAAAAGGATTTAATATAGGCGATACAAACACTTGTGTTACTCCAGTATATCTAGAGGGTTCTATTCCTGAAGCTATGATTATGGTAAATGATTTGAGAGAAAATTATGGTATTTTCTTATCGATTGTAGTTTATCCGGTAATTCCAAAAGGAATGATCTTGCTAAGAATGATACCTACGTCTTCTCATACTATTTCTGATATTGATGAAACACTAACTGCTTTTGAAGCGATTCGTGAGAAATTAGTAAACGGAACCTATAAAGAAATTGCAGACAGAACTACTGTTGATGTTTCTTAAAATACTATTTTAGATTGCATAAAAAAGCCTGAACTAATGTTCAGGCTTTTTTTGTGTGGGGAGAGTAGGATTCGAACCTACGAAGACGTAGTCAGCAGATTTACAGTCTGCCCTCGTTGGCCGCTTGAGTATCTCCCCGTAAGCGGTTGCAAATATAAAATTGTTTTTCCAGTTTGCAAACAAATAAATGAATATTATTTGTAGTTTTTCGTAACTGTTTGGTAGTAAATAAAATAAAAAATCTCCCGGTAAGGGAGATTTCTAAATATTGTATGATTTATCTCTATTTTGCTAATAATTCAGCTACTTTTACTTTTAGCTCAGCACCATAAAGGTTTTTTGCTATAATAGTTCCTTTAGCATCTACTAGGTAAGTAGCAGGAATACTTTCTATATTATATCTTAATGCAATTGGATCTTGCCACCATTTTAAGTTAGAAACTTGAGTCCAAGTTAACTGATCTTTTGTAATGGCTACTTTCCAAGCTGTTGCTTCTTTATCTAAAGAAACCCCAATAATATTTAAACCTTTAGTATGGAACTCTTTGTATAAAGAAACCATATTTGGATTTTCTTTTCGACAAGGAGAACACCAAGAAGCCCAAAAATCTATAATAGTAATTTTTCCAAGAGATTCTTTAAGCGAAACTAATTTTCCATCAACATTTTTTGCTGAAAAATCAGGAGCGCTGTCACCTACTGATAAATCTATTTCTTTAGACTGTTTTTTTTTTGCTCGTCCAATTTAGTTTTAATATTTTTTCCAGGTTTTGTACCTTTTACATCAGCATCTAAAGCTTCAT
>NZ_JAYSSZ010000287.1:0-6682 GCF_043720215.1 Flavobacterium sp.
GTGTCGAATATATGTTTTTGTCTCCATAAATCCCATCGAGGTAATTATAAGCATATTTAATTTTATTTCCTTTGTAGGATTGACTATTGTTTTTAGAGCCTTTTTTATAATCGAAAACAAAAGTATTTTTCATTCTTAATGGCTCGAAAATTAGTTTTTGCATGGCAGTTCGATAATCCATTTTAGTGATTTTTTCAATAATCAATGCTAAAAAGGCATAATTCGTGTTGCAATATGCAAAATGAGTATCTGTTTTATATTCTAAATCAATATTGTTTTTATTTATAACAGGAATCAAATCTTTATTTTGCAAAGTATCTTTCTGATTCCACACAATTTTTTTATCGGTAAAATAACTGTAATTGCGCAATCCACTTCTGTGATTTAGTAAAGTTCTAATTGTAATTTCAGGATACGGAAAATCATCAAGAATGGTATTTACTTTTTGGTCTAAAGTTATTTTTTTTGAATCGATAAGCAAAAAAATCGCATTTGCCGTAAGTACTTTACTCAACGATGCAATATGAAGTGGTGTTTCGGAAGTGATGGCTTTCTTTTCTTCAAAATTAGACATGCCGCGGTAATTTTCATAAATAATATGACCGTTTTTTGCCACAAGAATACTTCCTGAAAAATCATTTGGAATATATTTTTCGGTATAAAAATTTTCAATCGTTTGCTGTAATTTTTTCTTTTCAGAAGATTTTAAATCGGGCAAATTATTCTCATAAGGTTGCATTGTGTAAATAGAACCAACTTTGGCTTCTTCTTTCTTTTTTAATACTTTTTTCTTCTCAGTACATGAAAAACAGATAGTTAAGATTGTGAAAAGTAAGAGAAGTTTTATATTTATTTTGTATGTCATTTTAACTTGGATATAAAACAAATATAAATAAACAAATCAGGAATCATAATAGGTTTTTAAACAAATATTTTCGTTTGTTTCAAGTTACTATTACGTTATATTTGCAACAAATTTTAAAATAATTAACTCCTATTTATTTTAAAAATAAAATAGATTTACAATGAAATTTGCACTTATAAAAGAAAGAAAAAATCCACCAGACAGACGCGTTGTGTTTACACCCGAAGAGTTGGTAAAATTAAAACAACAATTTCCACTAGCTGAAATAAAAGTAGAATCTTCAGACATTCGAGTTTTTACTAATGAACAGTATAGCGAATTGGGTTTCGATGTGACAACAAATGTTTCTGATTGTGATGTTTTAATTGGAGTTAAAGAAGTTCCAGTTGATGCTTTAATACCAAATAAAAAGTATTTTTTCTTTTCTCATACGATCAAAAAACAACCGTATAACAGAAAATTGTTAGTTGCTTGTTTAGAAAAAAATATCGAATTATATGATCACGAAACAATAGTCGATGCTAAAAATCATCGTCTAATAGGTTTTGGTCGTTATGCAGGAATTGTTGGTGCTTACAACGGAATTCGTGCCTTTGGAATGAAGTTTGAGCTATTTAATTTGGCAAAAGCCGAAACACTAAAAGACAAAAATGCCTTAGTAGAACGTTTGCAAAGAATGGTTTTGCCAAATATAAAGATTGTACTTACAGGTCACGGAAAAGTAGGGCTTGGTGCCAAAGAAATGCTCGATGCCATGAAGCTTAAAGAAGTTTCTATCAAAGATTATTTGACTAAAAACTATGACAGACCAGTTTATACACACATCGATTTAGAAGATTATAATAAAAGAATAGACGGGAAACCGTTTGATAAACAAGATTTTTACGCTAATCCGCAATTGTATACTTCAAATTTTGAGCGTTTTACAAAAGTATCAGATATTTTTATGGCGGGACATTTTTACGGAAACGGAGCACCAGTAATTTTATCTAAAGAAATGCTAAAAGCAGCTGATAATAAGATAAAAGTTGTTGCCGATATTTCTTGCGATGTAGATGGTCCTATTGCTTGTACGTTAAAAGCATCAACTATTGCACAACCATTTTTTGGCTATTACCCGTCGGAACATAAAGAAGTCGATTTTATGCATCCAGGTGCAATTGTTGTTATGTCGGTAGATAATTTACCTTGTGAATTGCCCAAAGACGCTAGCGAAGGCTTTGGAGAAATGTTTTTAGAACACGTAATTCCAGCATTTTATAATAATGACAAGGACGGAATTTTGCAAAGAGCAAAAATCACCGAAAATGGCAAACTCACAGAAAGATTTACTTATTTACAAGATTATGTAGATGGGGAATAATATTTAGTTGTATAGTTGTCAGGCTGAGCGTAGTCGAAGCCAAGTTTATGGCTTCGACTACGCTCAGCCTGACAGAATCTTAATTATACTGCATTTATAATATATCAAGTCTCGATTTTGTCGGGACTTTTTTATTTTGTTACTTTACTATTCACTAAAATGACTTCTTGAGATGAAAAAATTACTGTTTCTTTTTTTATTTACTTCACTATTCGGATTTGCTCAAAATTCTGATGAAAATCAGTTAAAAGAGATATACAAATCTGCATTGACCAATTCTAAATGTTATGCTTGGTTAGATGATTTGTCTAATAAAATAGGTTCTAGATTATCAGGATCAGTTGGTGCACAAAAAGCAGTTGAGTACACAAAAGCACAAATGGAAGCATTAGCAGGATTTGATAAAGTATATCTTCAAGAAGTTATGGTGCCAAAATGGGTTCGTGGCGAAAAGGAAACGGCTTATATTTTAGACAATAAAACCAAAATAAAAGTACCAGTTTGTGCACTTGGAGGTTCAGTTGCAACACCTAAAAACGGAATCACTGCCGAAGTTATCGAAGTACATTCTCTAAAAGAATTAGAAACTTTAGGAATTGAAAAAATAAAAGGGAAAATAGTTTTCTTCAATCGCCCGATGGATAATGCTCAAATAGAAAGTATGAATGCTTATGGTGGTGCTGGAGATCAGAGAAGATCTGGAGCTAGAGATGCTTCTAAATATGGTGCAATTGGCGCAATTGTTCGTTCTTTAACCTTTAGGTTAGATGATTTTCCACACACAGGTTGGATGGGTTATGGAGATATTCCGAAAACACAATATATTCCTGCTGCTGCAATTAGCACAAATGGAGCGGAATTATTAAGTAAAACATTAAAAGAAAACCCGAAATTAAAATTTTATTTAAAACAATCTTGCCAGCAAATGGACGAAGTTTTGTCCTATAATGTTATTGGAGAAATAAAAGGAACTGAACATCCAGAAAATATTATTGTAGTGGGCGGACATCTAGATTCTTGGGATCTTGCCGATGGCTCTCATGACGATGGAGCTGGTTGTGTACAAAGTATGGAAGTAGCTAATATTTTTAAAAATATAGGTTACAAACCTAAAAATACCATCAGAGTTGTTTTGTTTATGAATGAAGAAAATGGTGGTCGTGGTGGAGATAAATACCAAGAATTAGCGCAAATAAATAAAGAAAATCACATTTTTGCTTTAGAAAGCGATTCAGGAGGATTTTCGCCAAGAGGTTTTTCTTTTGAAAGTGATGATGCTAGTTTTGCTAAAATTTCTAATTGGAAAAGTTTATTCGAACCTTACTTAATTCATAGTTTTACTAAAGGACATAGTGGTTCGGACATAGAACCATTAACAGGTACAAAAATTGTAAAAGCTGGTTTGCATCCGGATTCGCAACGCTATTTCGATTACCATCACGCAGCAAATGACAAGTTTGATGCTGTTAATAAAAGAGAACTCGAATTAGGCGCTGCAACAATGACTTCATTAATTTATTTGATTGATAAATATGGAATTGAGTAAAAAAATTAACCGCAGATTCTCAGATTTCTTTATTAATCTGTGAATCTGCGGTAAAAAAATTATTTCCCCCAATCAATTTTTCTAGAAAAATACATTACAGCTCCTAGAATGATAAACAATCCGATACTTCCCACAAGTAAGGCATAATTTTCTAACTGAATTATTACATAAATAAATGTGTAAAGTGCCACTAAAGAAAGTCCTATAAATGTTGGGAATTTCTTATTTTTTAATATCGAAATCGAGTAAAGTACAATCATTGTTATGACCGAAGCTGAGGCAATAAGATACGCCAACGTAAAACTAGAATGTTCAGTTATTGATATTAAAAGTGTATAAAACATGATTAATGCCAACCCTAACATGGTGTATTGAAAGATGTGAATATTAATTTTACTGATAGATTGGATTAAAAAGAACACTAGAAAAGTTAAGCCAATCATTAGAAATCCATATTTAGAAGCACGCTCATTTTGTTGGTATTCATTTACAGTTTCTATTAGTTTTGCACCAAAAGAATATTCATTCAAATTTGGAATTTTACCTGCATATTGTTGAGAAAATGTACGATTTATGTCTAATATTTTCCAATCGGCATGAAAACCTTTTTTATTGATAATTTTTGTGGTATCGTTTGCAGCAAAAGCACCTTCGTAACTTGGCGATTCCCAGTCAGAATCAATATTCACAACTGTTGTTTTTCCCACAGGAATAAATTTCACGCTATTGCTTCCATTATATTGCATCAAGAAATTGAAATCTATTTTCCCGTTATTAACTAATGTTTTGTAGTTAAATTGATTGGTAACAAGCGTTCCATAAATAGCATCTTCATCTTCTGGTTTCGATTCGAATGAGAATGCTTGATTGTTTAGTTTAATTTTCAAATCACTTTTAATACTTTTCAGATTTGTTGTTTTGACCACTATAGATGCTTTATCCCACAATAAATCTTCTTCATTAATACCTAGTTTTTCGAAATTAGGTTTGGTGAAATAACCATCAAAATTCATATTGGCGGTAAAAACGACATTGTTATAAATGCCTCTTTTTAGCGACGTATTTTTCTTAACGTTCGATGTGTTATTTAGTTTTTCAGGAAAAAAATAAGCGTAGGAAATAATTGCTTTTTTCTCGATAGTGACCACTTTTGTTTTTGGGTTAGTTACGTTATATTCCTCATACGTTTTGTATGGAATTTGCAGCATTGGACCATAAAATAAGACATCTTTTCCCCACAATTGCGTCACTTCATCAGTAACTTCTTGTTTTCGTTGGGAACGTTCGGAGATTAAATCTTTTACAAATTCTAGCGGAATAAGTAAAACGAGCGTTAGTAAACCTACCATCATCATTTTGGCAGTTGTAGATTGAAAAAAGGAACCTTTGTTCTGATTTTCTTGCATTTGATTTTCCATTGTTTTTGAATTTAATTGATTTTAAAAAGGTTGACTATTATTGAATGAATTTAAGACTAGATAGAAGTAAATTATTGCGATTGGAATATTACTTACGACAATTAATATTTTTATAAAAGTGTTTGCTCGTTCTCCTCGTATTGTTAGTAATTGACTTATTAAGTTTATCAATATTATTAAGTTAAAGAAAACAGCTGCCAACACATATAAAAAGCCAAATACGAGTATATTTTCGGTTTGAAATTTCATATAGGAAAGAAAAAAGGTTGTTCCAATTGCAAAAGACCCGAAGGCAAATAATGTTGTAAATGGAATTTGGTTAATGTTTTTCATATTATTTAATGTTAAATCCTGATTGAATGGTTCGAATTGGTATAGCAAGCATTTTTGAAAAATCCAAATCATAAAATTTATGAGCTTGTTTTCCTTTTTTATAATTAGTAATAAATTGTTTTAAGTGTCTTGAATGAAAAACAAATCCTGTCATCATTACTATATAAACAAATGGGGTTTGTTTGCCATTTCCAAATAAATAGAATTGCATATTAATTTCATCAATAACTGTGGTACCTGTATTAGTGAGTACATGATATACATCATGTACTTCAAGTTGTGGTTGTATAGATAAATTATTTTTCACTAAAAAAGAGCCTAAATGAAAACCAAGACTATTTTCGGAATTATTAAGATACTCTTCCAATGTTAAATTCCAAGAGTCATTTTTTTTAAACATAAATTGATATGGTTTTTTAATTAATTTATATAAGATTTCGATTATTTTATCTTTCATTTATTTATTTTTAAAAGAACTTTGAATTTCAAAGTAAAAATATAAAAAAATAGAGTTAAGTTTTCGAGATTAATTTTTCTAAAGCTTCAATGTGAGCAGCAAAAGCTTTTCTTCCATTTATAGTTGCTCTATAACTGGTGTTTGGTTTTTTACCAATAAATTGTTTTTCTATCATAATATAGTTTTCGGTTTCTAACGCTTTGGTATGCGAAGCCAAGTTGCCATCAGTTACACCTAAAAGTTCTTTTAGTGTTGTAAAATCAGCAGATTCATTCACCATCAGCACCGACATAATTCCAAGTCGAATGCGATGATCAAAAGCTTTGTTTATATTTTGTATGATGTTTTTCATGACTATTTTCTGTCATATTTATAATACATCATTCCGCCGTATAAAATATGACATATTCCAAATCCCAATACCCAAAAATGCAATCCGTAACCTGAAAATTCGACTGCTAATAATCCTAAAATAATTTCGGTAATTCCTAAGTAACGAACATCACGCAACGTATATTTGCTTGCATTTACACAAGCCAAACCATAAAATAATAGCGTAATAGGAGCAATTAAACCATAATAACCGTGACGGAGTAGGAGTAAAGCGAATATTCCTCCAGTAAATAACGGAATGGCAAAATTTATAAGCAATCTTCTCGATGAAGTATTCCACATATTCTCGCCTACTTTTTTTGCTTTG
>NZ_JAYSSZ010000288.1:0-6665 GCF_043720215.1 Flavobacterium sp.
TACTAAATAAGCACTCGTTAAACCTGCAAACATCATAAACATGCTAATCATAGCAAAAAGCAACAGCAACTTATATGATCTTGCAGTTCTTTCTTTATGCTCTTGAATCGTCATTCCTTCCATATCTTATTATCGTAAAAATTTATCTAAAATATACACCACTTGTATGAGCGATATATATGCAACACTTACTAACATTAATGTTTTCGCTGATTTATCGGTTTTGTTTTGATATAATTTTACCGCATAAACAAGCATCCACAAACCTAATAAACCAACAATCACTGCCGAAACCGTTGTTAAATACAATCTTCCTGTATAACCAAAACATGGTAATATGGAAGCTGCCGTTAACCAAAGTGTATATAATATAACTTGCATAGCAGTTCCGTTATCCTTTTTTCCGGTTGGCAACATAAAAAATCCCCCTTTTTTATAATCCTCAAATAAAAACCAACCTATTGCCCAAAAATGAGGAAATTGCCAAAAAAATTGAATTAGAAATAAAGTTCCAGCTTCAATTCCAAAGTCATTTGTGGCAGCAACCCAACCTAACATAAACGGAATCGCTCCAGGAAAAGCGCCTACAAAAACAGACAATGAAGTTACTGTTTTAAGTGGTGTATAAACACAAGTGTATAAAAATATTGAAATTGCACCAAACATTGCTGTTTTTGGATTTATCATATACAGAATTACCAATCCAATAATGGTTAGAATTGTCGCAATTGTAAAAGCAACATTTACAGACATCCTCCCTGACGGAATTGGGCGATTTTTAGTTCTATCCATCAGAGCATCTAGATCTTTTTCTATGATTTGATTGTATGCGTTTGATGCGCCAACCATACAATAACCACCTATAGCCAGCATGAAAAGTGTATAAACGCTTCCTAAATTAAATTCATAAATACCTAATAAATATCCTGCTAACGAAGAGAAAACCACACTGATAGCAAGCCCAGCTTTGGTGATTTCTTTGAAATCAGTGAAAATAGATTTTAGTGAAAGTGATGTATTTGTTGCGCTCAAGGCAGAAATATTTATTTTTTAAAACTTTGCAAAGATATGAATAAGCAATAGGAATATTCAAATCTAATATGTTTATTTTTTTAATATGTTTATCTGTTACAATGACGTTATAAAAAATGGCACACGGATAAAACGGATTTTGCTAAATAACAAAGTCGAATCTATTTGATACAACTTTGCGTTAGGGATTGAAGTGAAAATCCTTTTTTGAGATTTTTTTCGAAAAAAAGATTGTAACAAAAAGCCCGACCCTTGTGGTAACGCCCTAATAATCCAAATACCAATTAAACACATCAGCTCGCAAACCTACAGAAAACCAAGTAGCATTTTCTTTAAATATTGTTATTGTATTTTCTTGTGGTGAAAAATTTCTGTATATAAAATTACCAAAGAGTTTTAAGTTTGTACTTGGATTCACTAAATAACCAGCCTGAATATCAGCAATAAAAACATTAGTTTTATTTCCTTGGCCTATTGTTACTCCTTTTTCACGAGCTTTAAGTAAATCATAGTCTTTATAAATATTTGAACCGTAGTTTAAGGCATCTGTAGCGGTATCAAAATCAAATCCACGAATTCCAACACTTACTTTTGCATCGGCAAACAACCTGTTTTTATGAAAACGAGCTATCCCTGTTACTTCTTTAAAATTAGAACCCCAATTGTGACCCATGTTTTGGTTATTATGACCATAATTTGTAATTGCATTACTATGTGCATACACATAAGGACGCACGTGATTGTATTCTGCTTGCAGATACAAATTTTTTAATCCAAAAGCATTAAAATATTTGGCTCCAAGTTGGTAACCATATTTATTTTTCCAACTTTTTTCGCCAGATTTCATGTCGCCAAGCGAAAATTCGTCAAGCAAAAATTGCCCGTATAAATTGATATTATTATTCCACTTATATTTTGATGTGATTCCTAAAACCGCATTTCCACTTCTTGCTGACGAAGAAAATTCGACTGAACGATAAAAAATAATTGGATTTACAAAATTAACATCAAAACCGCGATTGTTATCATTTGTCCAAATTACGGATTCAAAAAACCCAATATTCAATCTCTTTGAAGCATTCCAACTCAAATAATGATTTGCCATATATTTTGTAGCATACGTCCTATCTAATGTTACTTCATTACGAACATCTTTGAGCCACATATAGGTATTAGTGTATTTTATTTTCCAAAAAGTAGTGTTTATTTTAAAAAAAGGATACGGACTTGCTCCATCGCCTAACAGCAAAGAACGATAACCATCTCCTATAAAATTTCTACTGTAACCCAACTGCAAATTGATGTGTTTATTGGGCGTATACGTAATATTTGCATCAGCAGAGGGGAAATCGTATTTTGTGGTTTTAAAATCTTTTGCAATACCTATTCCTGGAACTATTGCTGGATTTCCCCCAGATGGTTGAATCGAATTTGCATATCGGTTATAATAATCGGCAAAAACGCCTTGACTTTCGTAAATTGTTGTGGTAAAGTTTAATTGTTCTCCCAATCCTCCTTGTATTTGCAGCGCTCGAGTATTTACAAAAGTATAATTCTCAGTACTTGGATTGCTTTTTCCCATTCGCAAATCGAAAATAGGATTCAGTGTAAACCAATAGTCTTCTCCTTGTATAGCAACTAAGTTTTCGTTAAACAATTTTCGTCCCCACCAACCTTCTTTATTTATTTTGATTGCATTGTAAGCATCATCAAAATCATGATATTTTGCCACTTCCGCATAAGTATATGGTTTAGATCCCGTATGATTATTAGTTCCAACTTGATTCATTTCGTCATCAAAGTTGGTATATAAATTGTGTGAGAAAGGAATATTAAGATGACTTTTGAATTGTGGATTCTTAAACTCTTTATAATTTAATTTTACCGATTCGTACTCTGGGTTTTCTTTCTTTGCTAAAACTAATGCTGAATTGGCAATTTTATTTTCTAGAATTGATTTTTGTTCAGCAACTTGAGCTGAACTTTGCAACGGAATTGCTATTGTAAATGTATATTTTGCATACGTTGGCTTACCATTATAGGTTGGTGGTGTTATTTTTGGCAATGCTGAAAATACTCTTTTTGTTTCGGTTATTAATTCTAAAGAAATAGCGTCAACATACAAAACTTTGAATGTTCCTGTAGTATCAACTTCAAACAAAGTGATAATTTTTCCTTTAAATTTTTCTTGCTTAGTTGCTTCTGGTAACTGGAAGTTATTGTATACAAAATCTTGCAGCTGATTGTAGAAACAATTTTCTAATTCTTGGTTCATCGTGTTCTCACAAGATGGAAAAACAGGAAATTTCTCTTGATTACTTACTTGTGAAAACAAGTTTTGAGCAAGTAGAAAAACTACAATTAGCAACAATATTTTTTTCATTTTCATTTTTTTAATAATTTTCATTAGCAACATTTCCATCAGCAATTGTCTTTGCTGCCGATGTCCCTATTCTTTTTACACCCAATCGAATCATTACCAAAGCTTCTTCTAAAGTTCTTACTCCTCCAGCTGCTTTTACAGGAAGTGGGTTTGAATTTTCTAGCATTAAAATAATGGTAGGAATTGTAGCTCCGTTGGGTAAATTATTTTCCGTTTTATAAAAACCTGTCGATGATTTTACAAATACGTGAGCAAAATTTTCTTCTTTAAAATGTGCAATAATGGTGTTTTTTATTAGTGCTGTAATTTGAATGATTTGATGATTTGTGAGTGCTGCGACTTCAATTATAAACTTTACCGTTTTTTTATGAGACAATCCTAATTGCGCACAAGCAATTATTTCTTTTTTTATCAAATCTATTTCACCTCTTTTGAAAGCTTCATAATTTATAACAAAATCGAGTTCATCTGCATGATTATTTATTGCTTCTTGAGCTTCTTCCAGTTTGTTTTCTATACTAGAATTTCCATCAGGAAAATTGATAACAGTTCCTATTAATACTTTCGAATTAGCTTTAACAATCATTTCTTTAGCTAATTTTACTTTGTCTGGCCGAATCATAATCAGTTTAAATTCCTCGTCAATAGCTTCTTTAATAAAAGCTTCGACAACTTTTGTGTTTTCAACTTCAGATAAATTTGCTTGAGAGGCTGTTTTCAGATAAGTAGAATCTAGATATTGCTTAATATTCATAATAAATTGACTTGACTTTTGATTGTAAAAATAGAAAAATCCCATCGAAATGGGATTATTTTTCTTGTAAATTTATTTTTCGAATCTATTTGATTTAAAATCAGTTTTAAAAATATTTGCTGCTACAAAAATTCCAACCAAACTTCCTATACTATTGGCAATAACGTCCCAAATATCTGCTTGACGTGTTGTTGTAAAATATTTTTGAGCAAACTCTATCGCTATTCCGAAAACTATTGAAATAATTACAAGCGTAATCTTATTGTTTAACAAATTACTATTTCTAAAAACCAAATAACGATACCACAATAGAACAAAACCAAAATAGAAAGTAAAATGTACTATTTTATCCTCGTTTTCAAACGTTTGTGGTTGTTGTGTTGATGTTGTTAGACTTAAATATGTAATAAATAATGTCCAAACAACGGCTAGAAAAATGGCAAATTTATTAGGCGCCAATAAGCTTTTTATAGTCATCACTAGACAATAAGGTTTCTATTTCAGATGGATTAGAAATTTTTACTTTAATCATCCAAGCATTCCCGTAAGGATCTGAATTTACAACTTCTGGAGTTACCTCAAGTTGATCGTTAAATTCGATTATTTCTCCCGAAAGAGGTAAGAATAAATCTGATACTGTTTTTACAGCTTCTACAGTTCCGAAAACCTCATCTTGTGACAAAGTTTGGTCTAAAGTTTCTACTTCAACATATACAATATCTCCTAATTCTTTTTGAGCAAAATCAGTAATTCCAATTGTAGCAATGTCTCCATCGATACTTATCCATTCATGATCTTTTGTGTACTTTAAGTTAGCTGGTATGTTCATTTTATAATTTATTTCTATTTTTTATTGATAGCAAAAGTAAAATTATTACCGTAATAATCTTATTTTTTTAAAGATTAATTTCCAAAGTTATATCGCAATGTTAATCCTGCACGAATATTTGTTAATGGAAATGCTGTTGATATAACTGCTTTAGAGAACGAATAATCGAAGAAGAACAATGTTGTTAAGTTTTTACTAAACGCATAATCTGCTGTTAGTTTTGCCGAAACAATATTTTGACCTCCTGCCAATTGATTGTTGTTGTAATCTAAATTTCTAACTATGGTTTTGTTGTTTCTAAAAGAAATATCTCCCCTCATATTAATATCGCTTTTAATCATACCTGAAGGGTTGTCGGCTAGTTTTGTTCTTATTTTTACATCTTTTATACGATATCCTAAACCTACAACATATTCGACTCCTTTTAGTTCGGTTAGCAAATTATTATCAAAACTTAGCGACAAGGTTCTGTCTTTTTTCATTTCTGCCAAGATTTTTATAGAGCTTTTCATCTCAAAATCTAATCGCACTAACGGACTAAATTGTTCTGTTAAATTAATATTTGCAATAATATTTTTGTTCTGGAAGTTTCCACCAGCATCATAAGATCCCGGATTGGTATATTCGAAATTAGAACGGAAAGAATTTATTGTATATGCCGCTTTATAACTATGTTGAACTGAGAATCTTTTAAACTTATCTTTAAAAAATTTGTATCTCATTAAGCCTGTATATTTTAATGTCCAGTTCGGAATAGGAATGTTTTTAAATGCTCCTAATGACACTCCAGAAGCATCACTTCCGCTATATGCAGCTAGAAAAGCTGGCAATAAAACTGCTTGGTTATTTTTTCCGAAACCAATTGGGAAACCATAATTCGGGTTACTAACATTAGTTTCTGTAGGAAACTGAGAAGTTCCATAAGAAATCTCTGCTAGTCTATTAGCTACAACAAGTCTGTTTGATCTAAAATTATCAAATGCTACAGATGTAATTTCGTCACTTGGTGAAAATGCTGTTTTAATTAAAACCGTAGAAATCGAGAAATTTCCAAAATTATATGGCGAATACGAATTATAAACACCTCCAACAGCATCAAACTGCTCTGAGAAATTATCCGCATAAGTTCTATCTGCAACCAAATCAATTTTTAAATCAGGAAATAACTCAACATTTGCATTTGCCGTAAGTTGCTTGGTTTTTATTTGTGTGAAATTTTGATTAAATTCAGGATAATTTGTCAATAAACCACTTTTTGCAGCTTCAAAACGCACATCGTCTTGCAACCCAAATACAAATCCTAATGACGGTCTTGACGATCCTAAGAATCCTATTGATGGCAAATAACCCGGAAGCATTGTTCCGCTAGTTTGGCTATAATTTATTTGAATGTTTTTAATACTTGTAGCCAATCCTATTAAACCATCAACAAAAACATTTGGTTTAGCTTCTTTAACTTTTGGTTTAGCCACTACTTTTTCTCCTGGTTTTGGCGCAATTGGTGGTGTTATCGGAGCTTTTGGTGTTGCTTTTTTTGTGCCTCTTTTTGTAAATCCAATATATTTGTAAAAAGCATCCATATTGAACGCTGTATTCAACTTATGTGAATTTGCATTCTGAATAGTATTTCCTAAATCGTATGTAATTCCATCGCTTGCCTCAAAAGA
>NZ_JAYSSZ010000289.1:0-19363 GCF_043720215.1 Flavobacterium sp.
AAATGGCAATCGAAGAAGGCCCGTATTCTAGTTTTGCAGGTTCTCCAATATCGCAAGGAGAATTTCAATATAATATGTGGGGATTGAAAGACGAAGAACTTTCTGGTCGTTGGGACTGGGCAAGTTTACGAAAAGAAGTAATGAAAAATGGCGTTCGAAATTCACTTTTAGTTGCGCCAATGCCAACAGCATCCACTTCACAAATTTTGGGTAATAACGAAGCTTTCGAACCATATACTTCAAATATTTATACTCGTCGTGTTTTATCTGGCGAATTTATCGTGGTAAACAAACATTTACTCGAAGATTTAGTAAAATTAGGCTTGTGGACCGAAGATTTGAAACAACAATTAATGCGTGAAAATGGTTCTGTACAAAACCTTGATATTCCTCAAGACTTGAAAGATTTGTACAAAACAGTTTGGGAAATGTCTATGAAAGATATTATCGATATGTCACGTCACAGAGGCTATTTCGTGGATCAATCACAGTCGTTAAACTTGTTTATGCAAGACGCAAATTACTCGAAACTAACCTCGATGCACTTTTACGCTTGGAAATCAGGTTTAAAAACTGGAATGTATTACTTGAGAACAAAAGCTGCGGTCGATGCGATAAAGTTTACCTTAAATAACGACAAAAAAGCCGAACCAATTGCTGCTATCGAAGTAAAAGAGCAACCAGTTTTAGCTGAGGTTGAAGTAGTAACTACAGCTATGACTAACGAAGAATACCGCGCCATGATCGAATTAGCAAAAAATGCTGGTCCAGAAGATTGTGAAATGTGTGGATCTTAGTTAATTGAAAATTAAAAAACAATGCAGCTGTCAAATTTGATGGCTGTTTTGTTTTTTGGAGCTAATCCCGCTTTACGTTACAATCTTTTTTTCGGCGAAAAGCCTCAAAAAAGGATTTTCACTGCAAACGAAGTTCACTGAACTCCGACGAAAATGAAAGCGAAGTGAAGTAATCGGGGCTAAAAAAATAAAAAAATGATCCTATTAAAAAAAACAACTTCCGAAAACCAAGATTTTCAAAAACTAACAGCACTATTTGATGACTATCTTATTGATATTGATGGAGATGAAAAAGATTTCTTTGCTCAATACAATCATATTTATTTAGATAATGTTATCGTTTATTTTGAAAACGACATTGCTGTTGGCTGTGGAGCATTTAAAAAATATGATGTAGAAACTGTCGAAATAAAACGGATGTTTGTACATCCAGAACATAGAAACAAAGGAATAGCTAATCAAATTCTAAATGAATTAGAATCATGGGCAAAAGAACATAACTTCACTACATCAATTTTAGAAACTTCCTTCAAACTTGAAAATGCAATTGCATTATACAAAAAATCGGGTTATATCATAACTGAGAACTACGGACAATATGCAAATGTAGAAAGTAGTGTCTGCATGAAAAAAATCTTAAAATAAAATGTATTTTTGAATTTCAGCAAATCTGAAATCTAATATCTAAAATCCTAAAATGAACTGGGAACAACTATTATCTCTAAAACGACAAGGCGACACTAGCAAACGATTAAGAAAAGAACAAGACGATACCCGTTTGGGTTTCGAGGTCGATTATGACAGAATTATTTTTTCGGCAGCATTTCGCAGTTTGCAAGACAAAACGCAAGTTATTCCGTTATCTAAAACAGATTTTGTACATACAAGACTAACACACAGTTTAGAAGTTTCTGTAGTTGGGCGATCTATCGGGCGATTAGTCGGTAAGAAAATCATAGAAAAATACCCGCATTTACAAGAAATTCACGGTTATCAAGCCAATGATTTTGGAGCTATTGTTGCCGCTGCATCGCTGGCACATGACATTGGAAATCCGCCTTTTGGTCATTCGGGAGAAAAAGCCATTGGCGAGTATTTTTCTATAGGAAAAGGGCAAAAATTCAAAGATCAACTGACAGACAAACAATGGCAAGATTTAATCGATTTTGAAGGAAATGCCAATGGTTTTTCTGTTCTAACAAGTTCACGTCCAGGAATAGAAGGAGGTTTGCGTTTATCGTATGCTGTTTTAGGTGCTTTTATGAAATATCCAAAAGAAAGTTTACCTAAAAAACCAACTTCAGCAATTGCAGATAAAAAATATGGTTTTTTTCAAACTGATAAAACCTTTTTTCAGGAAGTAGCTTCAGAGTTAGGAATGATTGTTAATAAAACTGGAAATGATATTGGTTTCGAACGCCACCCACTCGCCTATCTTGTTGAAGCTGCAGATGACATTTGCTACACCATTATAGATTTTGAAGACGGAATGAATCTCGGCCTAATCTCTGAAGATTTTGCCCTAGAATACCTTATAAAATTAGTAAAAGATAGTATTGATACGGCAAAATATAACACCTTAACCACAAAGGAAGACAGAATCAGTTATTTACGTGCTTTAGCTATTGGAAGTTTAATAAATGATGCTGTTACTATATTTGTAGAAAATGAAAATGCTATACTAGAAGGAAAATTTCCATACGCATTAACAGATAAAAGTAAGTATAAAGCACAAATGGATGACATAATAAAATTGAGTGTCAAAAAAATATACCAAAGTCGAGAAGTAATTGAAAAAGAGCTTACTGGTTATCAAATAATTAACAACCTACTTGACAAATTCATCACTGCCTACAATAATAAACACGAAGGAAAAGCAACAAATTTTGATTCTTTATTACTCAATATATTACCCGAAAAATACCATTTAGAAAAAGAAAATTTATACGAGCAATTATTGCATATTTCTCATTTTGTCTCGATGTTAACTGATGGAAATGCATTGATATATAGTAATATAATATCGAATAGTCAAAATTAATTTCATAAAAAATATTTATATGTTCTAAAAAAAATTATATTTGCAATTAAGTAACCTTAATTTAATATAAATAATGAAAAAAATTACCCTACTTTTATTTTTTCTCGTTCCTCTTTTCGGGTTTTCGCAAACTCCTATCGAGAAAATACAAAGTTTCATGAACGAAAATCGTTCTAAACTTGGACTTGCAAGTCAAGATATTTCAGATTTAGTAATCGTTAACGAATTTACTACAGCTGACAATGGTGTTTTTATTTATCACGTAAAACAAAGAGTAAACGGATTTGAAGTATCAAATTCAGATTCAAATTTTTTGATTAAAAACGGAGAAATAATTAATGAAGGAGGAAAAAATTTTATTGCAAATTGCAATCAAAAATCAAATGTAGCAACCCCTTCATTATCTGTCGTTTCAGGTATTTCTGCAACAACTACTGCACTTAACGAATTAGCAATTAACAACGTTCAAGTTCTTGAGTCTAATTTAAACAAATACAAGTTAAGTAATGGAATTTTAACAGAAGATCCTATTACAGCACAATTGGTTTATTTCTTAGTTAATGGAAATACTCTAAAACTAGCTTGGAATTATGAATTTTATTCTCAAGACACTAAGCATTTATGGAATGTAATGTTAGATGCTACAGATGGAAGAATTTTATCTAAAAAAGATATGGTTATATCTTGTAATTTTGGAACAAATCATAACGAACATAATCACAATTCAAACTCGTTTACACAATCTTTCATAAAAGACAATACAAGTAGCGCACTAGCTCTTACTCCAGGAACTACAAATTATAGAGTTATTCCTTTTAATTATGAGAGCCCAAACCACTCAGCTAGACAGTTAATAACAAATCCTGAAATGGCTACTCCAAGCACAACAGCTGCTTCACCAAACGGTTGGCACAATACAAACGCAACTATTGGAGGGGGAACAGCAGCAACACAATTTAACTATACGAAAGGAAATAATGCCTTTGCTTACTCTGATTACACAAATGCAAATCCCGCAAATCCAACAACATATACTACAGCATCGACTGGAGCATACCCTAATCTAACTTTTGATTTTGCTTACGGAGGAAATGGAGTTGCAGCTACAAGCTATATAACGGCAGCTACAACAAATTTATTCTACATGAATAATATAATGCATGATATCTGGTATCAGTATGGTTTTACTGAAGCAAACAAAAATTTCCAGACTGTCAATTACGGAAGAGGTGGAACAGCTAATGATGCTGTAAATGCAGAGGCGCAGGATGCTTCTCAAGCTACAACACCTTCTTTTAATAATGCAAACTTTTCTACTCAACTAGATGGCACTAAACCAAGAATGCAAATGTATCTTTGGAATGTTAGAAAACCATTAAGTTTTGTTGTAAACTCAGGGACTTTAGCTGGAAGTACATATAACGTAAATGACAATGCTTTTACTGCAGGACATGTAAACTTTCCACTTTCTCCAGCAGCATTAACTCGTGATTTAGTACTTTATGTTGACAGTACTCCTGACACTTCTGATGCTTGTACTCTAACAGCAGGTGCCGCAGCTGTAAATGCTGCAGCTTTAGCTGGAAAAATAGCCGTAATAAGACGTGGTGCTTGTTCGTTTGCAATAAAAGTAAAATTTGCTCAAAATGCTGGTGCTGTAGGTGTAATAATTGTAAACAATGCTGCTGGAGGAATATCTATGATTGGAGCAGATGCAACAATTACAATCCCTGCATTAAGTATGTTACAGGCTGATGGTGAAGCACTAATCGCTTCAATGTTATCTGGAACTGTAAACGTTAGCATATCAGATATGCAGACAACCCCTTTTGTAAATACCGATGGTGATTTTGACAACGGAATTATTGCACATGAATATACTCATGGAATTTCTACGAGACTATCTGGTAATTGTTTGAACAGTTCTGAACAACAAGGAGAAGGCTGGTCTGACTGGGCATGGTTGATGATGCAAATTAAAGCTGGCGACACTGGAACTGACGCAAGAGGCATAGGTACTTTTGCTCAGAATGAACCTACAAATGGTGATGGAATTAGAGAATTTAAATACTCTACAGATATGGCAGTAAATCCTCACACCTATGCTGATGTAGCTGACCAATTCTTTACTGATGCGACAACTGGGGTTGAGTCAGTATCTCCACATGGAGTAGGATCTATTTGGGCAGTTATGTTATGGGATTTAGCATGGAATTTCATAGCTGCACATGGTTATGATTCTAATATATATAGTGGAACAGGTGGTAATAATAAAGTAATGAAATTAGTCTTAGATGCTATCAAACTTGACGGATGTGACCCTTCTTTTATTTCAGCTCGTGATGCTATTATAGCAGCGGATCAAGCAAGTAATGGTGGAGCTAATTTTGCAATAATCTGGACTACTTTTGCAAGAAGAGGACTAGGATATAGCGCAACTTCTGGATCAAATGACGGATCTGCTCTCGGATTACAAGGCGCAGTAGAAGCTTATGATTTACCTCCAAGTTTAGGTTTAAACTCATTTCAAAATGAAAAAATAATAAATATATACCCTAATCCTTCAAATGGACTGGTTAATATAAAAATTAATCAATTTACAGGAAAAGTTAACTTACAAGTTATTGATTTAAATGGTCGTGTAGTTTATTCATTAAAAAACACTGATTTTAATGTTGAAACATCAATCAACCTTAATAATTTAGAATCTGGAATGTATCTTATAAAAATTGAAGGTGATGAATTAAATTACACTAAGAAAATAATCTTAAACTAGTTTTTTATCACAATAAGAACAAAAGTGCTTGAGAAATCAGGCACTTTTTTTTATGATAATAATTCGAATTTTTTCATTAAAGATTCTACATCAATCCCGCAAATTTTATGTAGTTCATTTACGGAGCCATGTTCGATAAAATTATCAGAAATACCTAAATTTTTAATCAAAATAGTATGTTTATTATTACTAAAAAATTGATTAACAGCACTTCCGAAACCACCAATTATTGTGCTTTCCTCAACGGTTATAATTTTGTCATATTTAATAAATATTTGTTTGAGTAAAACTTCATCCAGAGGTTTTATAAAAGGAAAATGATAATGGGAAAATAACTCAGAATTTTCAATTTTAGAAAGCGCATTAATAACGTTATTCCCAATAGTTCCCGTAGATAATATAGCAATTCTAGAACCTTTTTTTAATTGTATCCCTTTACCTATTTCAACTTGTTCGAATGGCAATTGCCAATTTTGAATCACGCCACGACCACGCGGATAACGAATAGCAATCGGATGTTTTAATCCTAATTGTGCGGTAAACATAATATTTCGCAATTCAATTTCGTTTATTGGTGCATAAATAATCATATTTGGGATACAATTTAAATAGGCAATATGAAAAACACCATGATGTGTTGCGCCATCTTCACCAACTAGTCCTGCCCTATCCAAACAAAAAATGACTGGTAAATTTTGCAACGCCACATCATGAATTACCTGATCATAGGCTCTTTGCATAAATGTGGAATAAATATTACAAAAAACAACCATTCCTTGCGTTGCCATTCCTGCCGATAAAGTCACTGCGTGTTGCTCAGCAATCCCGACATCGAAAGCACGCTTAGGAAAAGCTTCCATCATAAATTTCATTGAAGATCCAGATGGCATAGCTGGGGTAATCCCTATTATTTTTTCATTTTGCTCGGCTAGTTCTACTAAAGTTAATCCAAAAACATCTTGAAATTTTGGAGGTAAATTCTCTTCGGATTTCAAATGAATCTCACCTGTTACAGCGTCAAATTTCCCTGGCGCATGGTATTTTACCTGATCTTCTTCGGCAAGTTGCAACCCTTTGCCTTTGGTTGTAATTATATGAAGAAATTTAGGGCCCTCTATATTTTGTAATCGTTTTAATTCTTTAACAACTGCAAAAATATCATGACCGTCAATTGGACCTGAATAATCAAAATTCAAAGAGGTAATTATATTATTGTCTTTGTGATTTTTTCCATCTTTGACAGCAGTTAAATATTTTTTTAGAGCACCAACACTTGGATCTATTCCAATTGCATTGTCATTTAAGATTACCAATAAATTTGCTTCCGTTACTCCAGCGTGATTTAATCCCTCAAAAGCCATTCCTGAAGCTAAAGAAGCATCTCCTATTACTGCAATATGATGTTTATTCAAATCTCCTTTTATATTAGAAGATATTGCCATTCCCAATGCTGCAGAAATTGAAGTTGATGAATGTCCTACGCCAAATGCATCATAAATACTTTCGCTTCGTTTAGGAAAACCAGAAATTCCTCCTAATTTACGATTAGTATAAAAATTATCTCTTCGTCCAGTTAGAATTTTATGCCCATAGGCTTGGTGTCCCACATCCCAAACTAATAAATCTTCGGGTGTATTGAAAACATAATGCAAAGCAATTGTAAGCTCGACAACACCAAGACTTGCACCAAGATGTCCTTCATTTTTGGAAACAACATCTATAATAAAATCTCGCAATTCCTTTGCAACTTGTGGTAGCAGATTTATATCTAACCGACGTAAATCTTTTGGATCATTTATATTTTTTAGCAAATTATCAGACATGAAGCAAATGTACAAATTGAATTCTTATTTTTGCTTTATGGAAAACATTTTCACTGACGAATATTTTATGAAAAAAGCTTTGCAAGAAGCTTATATGGCTTTTGATAAAGACGAAATTCCTGTTGGTGCGATTGTAGTTATAAACAATCGAGTAATTGCCAAAAGTCATAATCTAACCGAACTATTAAATGATGTTACAGCTCATGCAGAAATGCAAGCGATTACCGCCTCAGCTAATTTTTTGGGTGGTAAATATTTAACTAACTGCACTTTGTATGTAACACTTGAGCCTTGCCAGATGTGCGCTGGTGCTTTATACTGGAGTCAGATTTCTAAAATTGTCTTTGGAGCAAGTGACCCTCAACGTGGTTTTACTAAAATGGGGACTCAACTACACCCTAAAACTATTATTGTTAGCGGCGTTTTAGAAGAAGAGTGTGGAGACTTAATGAAGGATTTTTTTAGAAAAAAGAGATAAAAAAACCGCTTCAAAATGAAACGGTTAGTTTTTCGGTATGCCAAAAAATAATTTATTATCCTTCGATAACTACTACTTGAGCAGCTACTCTACCTTTTCTTCCTTCTTCTTCTTCGTAAGAAACTTTGTCTCCTTCTCTTAACTCTTCAGCTTTGATACCTGAAGCGTGTACGAAAATGTCTTTTCCTGTTTCGTCGTCTGTAATAAATCCGTAACCTTTAGATTCATTGAAAAATTTTACTGTTCCTGTGCGCATTTTAATTGTAATAATAATTTATAATGTAGCAAATGTAATCTTTAAAATAATACAAACGTAAATTTGTGTTAATATTTTTTTAAAAATATTGATAATCAGGCGTTTCTATTTAAAATCTAATTGAATATGTAATTCTTTTAGTTGGTTTTCATCGATACTTGATGGTGCATCAATCATTACATCTCTTCCTGAATTATTTTTTGGGAAAGCAATAAAATCACGAATTGTTTCTTGTCCGCCCAAAATTGCTACTAATCTATCTAGTCCAAAAGCCAATCCTCCGTGTGGTGGTGCTCCGAACTGAAATGCATCCATTAGGAATCCGAATTGATTTCTTGCTTCTTCTTCAGTAAATCCTAAATATTTAAACATTAATGCTTGCGTGGCTTTATCATGAATTCTGATAGAACCTCCGCCTATTTCGTTTCCATTCAAAACCATATCATAAGCATTAGCACGAACTGATTTAGGATCTGTTTCTAACAAGCGCATGTCTTCTGGCTTAGGGGAAGTAAACGGATGGTGCATAGCGTGATAACGACCGCTTTCTTCATCAAACTCTAATAAAGGAAAATCGACAACCCAAAGTGGTGCGAATTCTGCTGGGTTTCTTAACCCCAAACGTGTTGCTAATTCCATTCTAAGTGCAGAAAGCTGTGTTCTAGTTTTATCTGCTGGACCAGAAAGCACAAAAATCATGTCTCCAGCTTTTGCTCCTGTTGTTTTTGCCCAATTGCTTAAATCGCCTTGATCGTAAAATTTATCTACGGATGATTTATAAGTGCCATCTTCATTACATTTTACATAGACCATTCCTGAAGCGCCAATTTGCGGACGTTTCATCCACTCTATTAAAGCATCAATTTCTTTTCTAGAATATTCTCCAACTCCTGGAACTGCAATAGCTACAACTAATTCGGCAGCATTAAAAACTGGAAAATCTTTATGTTTAGCATATTCGTTTAGTTCGCCAAACTCCATTCCGAAACGAATATCTGGTTTGTCATTTCCGTAGGTTCTCATAGCGTAATCATAAGTGATACGAGGAAATTTATCTACTTCAATTCCTTTTATTTCTTTTAATAAATGACGAGTTAGACCTTCAAAGACATTCAAAATGTCTTCTTGTTCTACAAATGCCATTTCGCAATCGATTTGTGTAAATTCTGGCTGACGATCGGCACGCAAATCCTCATCTCGGAAACATTTTACGATTTGAAAATATTTATCCATTCCGCCCACCATCAATAATTGTTTGAATGTTTGTGGTGATTGAGGCAAGGCATAAAACTGACCTTCGTTCATTCTAGATGGAACAACAAAATCCCTTGCTCCTTCTGGTGTAGATTTTATTAAATAAGGTGTTTCTACTTCGCAAAAATCTAGATCCGATAAGTATTTACGAACTTCCATTGCTACTTTATGACGAAAAAGCAAACTGTTTTTTACAGGATTTCTTCTAATGTCAAGATAACGGTATTTCATACGAATATCTTCCCCACCATCGGTTTCATCTTCAATTGTAAATGGTGGCGTAAGTGAAGCATTTAAAACAGTCATTTCAGTAACTAAAATTTCTATTTCTCCCGTTGGGATATTTTTATTTTTAGCTTCACGCTCTATAACTGTACCTTTTACTTGAATTACAAATTCACGACCCAATGTTTTTGCTAGTTCGAAAACTGTTTTGTCTGAACGACTTTCGTCGAACATGAGTTGTGTAATTCCGTAACGGTCACGCAAATCGACCCAATTCATAAATCCTTTATCACGAGATTTCTGAACCCAACCTGCCAGTGTAACTTCTGTATTTATATGTGTAGCGTTTAGTTCGCCGCAATTATGACTTCTGTACATTACCTAAATTTTAGGTTGCAAAAATACTATTTTGTTTGATGTTAAAAGTTAAAAAAATGAAAATTATATTCAAAACAATCCAAATAATTGTAAGTTTGACTACACATAATTAAAACAACACAAATGAAAAAATTATTTTTAATTGCATTAATCACTTTTTGCTCCATTTACAGTTTTGGACAATCTAAAAACGTAGTAATATTTCAAGCCGAAATAGCCAATAAAAACGGAGATGTTATTTATATTAAAGATACTAAAAACAAAACCATCAAAGAAATAAAAATTAACAACAAAGGGGTTTTTAAAGATACTTTTGAAATTGAAAAAGAAGATTTTTATATTTTTTTTGACGGAGTTGAATACACGCAATTGTTCCTTAAAAATGGCTATAATTTAAAATTAAAAATGGATGCCAAAAAGTTTGATGAATCTATCGTTTACACTGGAAAAGGCTCGAAAGAAAATAATTATTTAGCCCAAAGCGTTATAAAAGAAGTACAAATGGCTCCTGAGAAATTAGTCGCTTTAAATGAAGATGAATTTAAAAAAATGACTGATGATAAGAAACTAACTGAAGAAACTTTTTTAGACAAATCTAATTTAGACAAAACATTTGTCGAAATTCAAAAGAAAAATATTTCGATGAATATTAAAGGATTGCAACGATACTACACTGAAAGCAAAGCTATTCAAAAATTAAATAATGCTACTGCACCAACCTTTAACTATGTAAATCACAAAGGCGGAACTACAAAACTAGAAGACTTCAAAGGAAAATATGTATATATTGATGTTTGGGCAACTTGGTGTGGACCTTGCCGTAGAGAAATTCCTTTTTTACAAAAAGTAGAAGAAAAATACCACGGAAAAAACATTGAATTTGTAAGTATTTCTATAGATGTTCAGAAAGATTTTGAAAAATGGACAAAATTCGTAAGCGAGAAACAGCTAGGCGGAACACAACTTTTTGCTGATAATGATTGGAATTCAGATTTTGTAAAAAACCTAAACATTACTGGAATTCCTAGATTTATTCTAATTGACCCGAATGGAAAAATTGTAAATGCCGATGCAGAAAGACCATCATCTCCAAAGCTTCAAGAAGTATTTGACAAGCTTTTAAATTAGTTATAAGATAAACTAGAAATTAGTTAAAAATAAAAAACCCAACCTTTCGGTTGGGTTTTGTGCGGATAATAGGACTCGAACCTACACGCCTTGCGGCACCAGATCCTAAGTCTGGCATGTCTACCAATTTCACCATATCCGCAAAATTGTGAGTGCAAAGATAAAAATAAATATCAATTATGAAACACGAATTATAATTTTTTTTAAAACTCTTTTTTGTACTTTTGAAAATCAAATTAAAAATTTAGAAATGGACAATATAAAATCATACGTTCAGACAAATAAAAATCGTTTTATAAACGAATTAATTGAACTTTTAAAAATTCCTTCCGTAAGTGCTGATGCCGCTTATTCTCAAGATGTCATCAACACATCAGTAGCAGTTAAAGCTAGTCTAGAAAAAGCAGGTTGTCATTTTGTTGAGATTTGTGAAACTCCTGGCTACCCTATCGTCTTTGGCGAACATATTATCGATAAAAACTTACCGACAGTTTTAGTTTACGGTCATTATGACGTACAACCGGCTGATCCTATGGAATTATGGACATCTCCCCCATTTGAACCAGTTATTAAAACAACCGAAATTCACCCAGAAGGAGCAATTTTCGCTCGTGGTTCTTGTGATGACAAAGGACAAATGTACATGCACGTTAAGGCATTCGAGTATATGATTGCTAACAATAACTTGCCTTGCAACGTAAAATTTATGATTGAAGGTGAAGAAGAAGTAGGTTCTAAATCACTTTCTTGGTTTGTAGAACGCAACCAAGAAAAATTAGCATGTGATGTAATCCTAATTTCAGATACAGGAATGATTTCTAATCAACAGCCATCAATCACAACAGGTTTACGTGGCTTAAGTTATGTTGAAGTAGAAGTTACAGGTCCAAATAGAGATTTACATTCTGGTTTATATGGTGGCGCAGTAGCTAATCCTATCAATGTTTTAGCAAAAATGATTGCTTCGCTTCATGATGAAAACAACCACATTACTATTCCTGGTTTTTACGACAATGTTGAGGAATTATCTCTAGAAGAAAGAGCTGAAATGGCAAAAGCACCATTTAATTTAGACAACTATAAAAAAGCACTCGATTTAAATGATGTTTACGGAGAAAAAGGTTATGTTACCAATGAGAGAAACTCTATTAGACCAACTTTAGATGTAAATGGAATTTGGGGAGGATATACAGGAGAAGGAGCAAAAACGGTTATTGCTAGCCAAGCTTTTGCAAAAATATCTATGAGATTAGTCCCTAATCAAGATTGGGAGCATATTACCCAGTTATTTACCAAACATTTCGAAAGTATTGCTCCGTCAGGAGTTACTGTGAAAGTAAAGCCACATCACGGAGGTCAAGGTTATGTAACACCAATAGACAGTATTGGATACAAAGCTGCAAATATGGCTTATACGGAAACTTTTGGAGTTCCAGCTATTCCAGTTCGTTCTGGCGGAAGTATTCCTATTGTAGCTTTATTTGAAAAAGAACTAAAAAGCAAAACAATACTAATGGGATTTGGTTTAGATAGTGATGCAATTCACTCACCAAATGAGCATTTCGGAATTTTTAATTACCTAAAAGGAATTGAAACTATTCCATTATTTTACAAGTATTTTGTAGAATTAAGTAAATAATCACAAAATACCTTGAGCAAAAAAAAGTTTATCTCAGAAGTTTTCAAATCAGGAGGAACTATTGGTGCTTTGTCACCAAGTTCCTCTTTTCTTGCAAAAAAAATGCTAAAACCTATTCATTTTGACACCGCAAATTGCATTGTCGAATTTGGACCAGGAACCGGTGTTTTTACACATAAATTATTAGAAAAAATGTCTTCTAATAGTATATTATTAACATTTGAAATCAATCCTGCATTTCATGATGAGTTAATAAAAATTAATGATTCTCGATTGATTGTTATAAATGATAGTGCCGAAAAGATAGACCATTATCTACTTTTACACAATCAGAAAAAAGCAGATTACATTATTTCTTCTTTACCTTTTGCTATGATTCCAGATGTAGTTGTAGACAATATTTTAAAAAATTCGTTTGAAGTTTTATCAGAAAAAGGAAAATTTATTCAGTTTCAATATTCTTTAAACGCGCTTTCAAAATTAAAGCTTCTGTTTTCTAAAGTGAAAATTAGCTTTACTTTTTTAAATTTACCACCAGCCTTTGTTTTTGTTTGCAGTAAATAAAAAACTAATGTCTTTTTCTGTATTCATTTGACTATATTTTTTTAAGTTTACGCTTTGAAAACAACACAAATGAAAAAGAATATTTTGATTGCTGGTGGCGGAATTTCTGGACTTTACAGCGCGCTACAATTAAGTCAAAGAGGTCACAATGTAACCATTATTGAAGCAGCTCCAAACCATTGGGGTGGCCGTATAGAAACTACAATTTTAGATGAATTTGTTGCCGAATGGGGACCAATGCGTTTTGAAACGCAATTACAACCTAAATTCGGAAAATTAATTGACGATTTAAAAATTGAACTCATTCCATTCAACGGACCAAAAGCAAATCCGTCTCCTTTTCCTCAGTATGACCTACCATTGCAAGAACAAAATCTTGATGCTTTGGATTTATTGCGAAGAGGGATTTTGCTTATGATGGGAAAATCACTTAACAATCCGCTAGATTATGGTTGCCAAAATTGGATTGATAGTTTGACAGAAGATGATTTTCGTATGATGCGAAAAGAATCAAAACTTAATGAAAAACTCATGTGGAAAATGGGTTTCTGGAATGCTTTGAGCGAAGACGGAATTTTATCTCATCAAGCATTGATGAAAATTCGAGATACTGGAACTTTCTATCATATGATTCCTGACAACTTAAATGCTATTGAATGGGTAATTTGGTGGTTGCGTGCTTTCAAAACTGAAGGACAGATCTTATCAACCATCAAAAAAGGTTCGAATGAAATCACAAATCAGATGATTCTTAGGCTTCAAAGTAGAGCCAATGTAACATTGATTAACAATGCTAAATTAATTTCATTCAAAAACCAAACAAGTACTCAAATTGAAGCACTCTATCTTCACGATGGAAATGAAAAAATTATTTTTGCCGATCATTTATTATTGGCAATGCCTCAATATCCATTAAAACAATTGGCGTCCTCTTTACCCGATTCAATCAGCTCTCAATTAGATTCAGTTAATGGTTTTGCGATGACTAAAGTGTTTTTTATTATGAACCAACCTTGGTGGAAATACGACCAATCGCCACAAGCCAGAGCCAATAGAATGCCTACTCGAGAAATTCATTATTTCCGACGTTCAAAAACAGATGATTTTGATGGCTACGGTATGATTTTATTGTACACTGACAAACCAGCAACCGAATTTTGGAACTATTACATTCAGGACAGCAGCCTGCATCATTTAGCCGAGGTTAATAATAATGATGAAATCAAACAGCAATTTGCCAACTTTATGTCCAAAGATGTTTATCGTTCGTTACAAGGAAATGAAGCCATGACTTCTTCAGGTTTACATTTAACAAGAGAAGCGTTGTTTAAGTATTCTAACATGACTTTAGACGAAATCAATATTGACATTGAAGCTTCGATTGTTTCTTACGGCATTCGTGATTGGTCTTGCGCACCTTATGGAGCGGGCAATCATTGTTGGCGACCAGGAGTAAAGTCTTGGGAAATACAAGAGCTATTTAAAGCATTTTCATTAAACGATTCGAAAAATAAAAATGTACATATTATTGGGGAAGCTTATTCTGATTATACGGGGTTTATAGAAGGAGCAATTAATTCTTCCGATTGGGCATTGGAACTCATTACAGGCGAAAAAATGACAATTGATATGAAATAAAATATAAAAAATTCAGAGACTATATTTGATTATTTATTCGCAATTTCAAAATTATATTTTATTTAACTTAAAATAAAACAACGTTTTATACTGAATTTAGATTTTTGGCGTTAAATTTGTACATCATCAATCAAATCACAATCAATCATGTTAAAACGTTTTTTTATTCTGTGCTCCGGCGCAGATGAGGATTTACTTTCCTCTTGTTCTGAAGGCGAACAAACTAAGTATGTTGGTATTGGAGCCACGGTTTTCTTTACCGCAATTATGGCATTTATTGCCAGCAGTTATGCGCTTTTTACTGTTTTCGACAGCATTTATCCTTCCGTTTCTTTCGGAATTGTGTGGGCTTTACTTATTTTTAATCTCGACCGATTTATTGTTTCTACTATTAGAAAACGTGACCGATTGTGGAACGAATTTCTGCAAGCAACGCCAAGAATCATTTTGGCGATGATTATCGCCATCGTAATTTCGAAACCATTAGAAATTAAAATTTTCGAAAAAGAAATCAATACCGTTTTACTCAAAGAGAAAAATCAATTGGCAATGGCTAATAAAAAGCAGGTTTCAGATTATTTCAAATCTGATTTAGATAAAAACAAAGCCGAAATTGATAGTTTAAAATTGGAACTTTCTAAAAAAGAAAAAGAAGTCAATTCGTACTACGAAACTTATATTGCCGAAGCTGAAGGAACTGCTGGTACAAAAAAATTAGGCAAAGGTCCTGTATTTAAAGAAAAAATAGCAAAACACGATTTAGCAAAAAAAGAATTGGACACTCTGCAAAAAGCTAACTTAGCAAAAATTACGGAAAAAGAGAAAAAATCAAAAATATTACAAGCGGATTTAGACAAAAAAGTGACAGAAACTCAACCTATCATTGATAGTTTTGATGGCTTAATGGCGAGAATAAATGCGTTAGGAAAATTACCTTCTATTCCTTCTCTTTTTATAATGTTATTATTTCTAGCTATAGAAACCTCTCCTATTATTGCTAAATTACTATCTCCAAAAGGTGAATACGATTACAAACTGGAAGATACTGAAACCGCTTTAAAAACGCATATCGAGCAAAATAATTACCAACGAAATCTTCACAAGCAAACAGACGCTTCTATTTATGATAAGATCTATGATGAGATTCGAGAAGTAAAAGAGCTGTACGAATACAAGCGAAAACGAGCTAAAGAATTACTCGAATTACAAGCTGATGTCTTTTTAGAAAAACAGAAAGGTGTAATGTAGTATAACAAAAAAATGCCAAAAATCTAAGTTAGATTTTTGGCATTTTTCAATTTAGAAACCTTTTTTTTAGATTTCTTTATTTTCTTTTTCCTTCTGTTTTTTCTTTTCGGCAGCAATTTCTTCCTTAGTTTTTACATAAACTACGTCATCTGGATTTAGCTCTTTTGTCACTGTTGTATAAGGTCCTGTTACGATAGTCTCCCCTTTTTTAAGTCCCGAAATTACTTCTATATAAGTATCATCTTGAATTCCAGTTGTAACAATTCTAAGTTTTACCTTATCTCCAACTTTAACAAAAACACATTCGTATCTTTTTTCGTTTTTTACTTCTGGTTCTTCATCTTCTTTCTCCGAATTTTCATCTTCAACAACAAATGCTTTACGTGAAGAAGTTGTATCAGTTCGCATGACAACGGCACTAATTGGCACTGTAATAACATTTTCTTTACGAGTAGTCATAATATCCACAGTAGCTGTCATTCCTGGACGAAAAGGCGAAAAATTACTTGGCTTTCCTGCTGCTAGATCAGCATAAGATTCTTTAAGAATTCGAACTTTTACTTTAAAATTTGTTACTTGGTCCGCAGAAAGTGTTGCACTAGCAGAATTAGAAATACTGGTTACAATTCCTCTAAATTCTTTTTTTAGATAAGCATCAACTTCTACTTTTGCTGAATCGCCAATAGAAATTTTCACAATATCATTTTCATTTACATCTACTTCAACCTCCATATTGTTTAGGTCTGCCACACGCATCATTTCGGTTCCCGCCATTTGTTGTGTTCCCAAAACACGTTCCCCTAATTCTACATCCAATTTAGAAATTGTACCATCTACAGGCGCATAAATAGCTGTTTTTCCTAGGTTTTCACGTGATTCATTGACTGTTGCTGAAGCACTTTGCACGTTATAATAAGCCGCTTGTTTTGATGCTTGAGCTCCTTCAAAAGCAGCGACAGATTTATCCCATTCTGATCTAGAAATTATGCCTTTATCGAACAATTTTTTATTTCTCTCATAACTTGCCTTTGCTTCTTTAAACTGGGCATCTGCTTGGCTTAAACCAGCTTTAGTATTAGATAAACCAGCTTGAGAACGATTTAATCCAGAAGTATATAATTCTGGATTTACTCTTACTAACAAATCTCCTTTTCTAACCGTTTGCCCTTCTTTTACTGGCAATGCAATAATTTCGCCAGAAACTTCAGATGATATTTTAACTTCTATTTCAGGTTGTATTTTTCCGGTTCCTGAAACCGTTTCTATTATTGTTCGCTGTTCTATTTTTGCAATTTCAACTTCTTTTCCTTTGTCACTACTTCCTATAGCTCCTGATTTTTTAAGATATATTGCTCCAATAACTGCAACGACAGCAACTCCTAATAAAATATATTTCGTCTTTTTTGTCATGATAACTTATTGTTTTTTAATAATTGGAATTCCGAAGTAGAACTCTAATATTTTGGTTCTAAAAATATAATCGTATTTAGTTCTTAATACTTCTGATTGTGCATTTACAAATAAGGTTTGCGTCTGATTAAAATCGAAGACATTCATGAGTCCTACTTCGTATCTTTCTTTGGCATAATTGAATGCTCCTTGTCTTGCTTCCAATGTAGAAACGGCTGCTTCATATGTTTTTTGAGCTCCTTTTGTATCTGTATACGCTGTAAAAACAGTTCTTTCTAAATCCAATTCTTGTTGTTGCAAGGCTATTCTTGAACGATCTAATGCGATTTTTGAACGGAAAACATTATTTCTTGTAGCAAATCCATTAAAAATAGGAACATTTAAAGAAAGTCCAAAACTTTGTCCTTTATTATCACTAAATTGATTGAAAACAGCATCAGGTTTCCCTAAAATTGTAGAAAAATTAGGTTGTAAAACGGGCTGGTTTGTGCCGTCTACATAACCAATTATCGATGTTGGATTGTTAGTATTTGGCGTAAACCCAACTACTCTATCCGAATAACCTGCTCTTGTATTAAAATTATAAAAAGCCTGTAATGTTGGTTGATACCCTCCACGAGCTATTTTTACATCTTTTTCAGCAATTTGAACATTCGTTTGAGCAATTTTCAAATCGGTTCTGGTTTCTTTTGCTTTATCAAAAATTACTTTTGGATCTTCCATCAAAATAGCACTTTCTTGAGTAGTTGTTTCAGCATCAACAATATCAAATTCTTGAAAATTATCTATTTGCAATAATTGCGCTAAACTTAATTTAGATAAAAATAAAGCATTTTCAGCAGCAATTAATCGCTGATTGTCTGACGCAACTGTCGCTTTTACGTCGAGTAAGTCGCCACGAGGAATTACTCCAGCTTCTACCAACTCATTTGTTCTTTCTAGTTGTTTCGTATCGTAAGACAATTGTTGTTGTTGTACTTTTAGATTTTCTTTGTTAAAAAGTATCTGCAAATACGCATTTACAACATTCAAAGAAACATCTTCTTGCATTTTTGTTAGCTGATATTGAGACGAAATTATCGAAAGCTTCGCTTTTCGTAATTGATTCTGATTTTGTAATCCTTTATATATATCGATTCCAACATTTAAACCAGCAGAAGTAAATTGTGTAGTTTGATTCTCTAATAAACCAGTTGTTATATTTTGGTTTAAACCAATATTCCAAGAATGAGAAGCTTGCGCATTTACCGTTGGAAGAAATTTACCAATTGCATCTTTTTTAGAAATATCTGACAATTGTTTATCTAGAGCAGATTGTTTTATCGAAATATTATGTTCAACTGCATAAGTAACACATTCTTCGAGTGTCCACTTTTTGGTTTGACCAAAAGAAGTTGCACTAAGAAAAATTACAACAACTAAAATTAGGCTTTTTATGTTTTTTATCATTTTAAATAAATGGAGTTTTTTCTGATTTAACTACAAAACAAATTCTTTTACAAATCAATTTTACAATAAGACTACTGCTTTTATAATTTGTTACAATTTTAGAATGAAAATTTTTGAAAAATAATTTTACATTTGTTTAAATTATTTTTTTGATGAAAAACATTTTGCAAATTATTGGATTTTTTACAATGTCAATTTTCTACACCAGTTGTTCAACAACTCAAAAAATAGAACTTATGAAACCTGAACCAGATGAAGC
>NZ_JAYSSZ010000290.1:0-2525 GCF_043720215.1 Flavobacterium sp.
ATTTTACGCATTCAAGCTTAAATGCATAATCATATTTGACTTTTCTTTCCATAAAAATACCCCCAAATAGTGTCTAACTTTTTGGGGGCAGTCTAAATGTGAGGCTTTTTTTATTTGCAACTTTTTTCATACAAATACAAACTTTGGCACAAGTATTGAATAGCATACAATAACATTAATCATTAAACCAAAAAATCATGAGAAAAAATATTACCCTATTGTTTGCTTTTATCAGTATGATAATGCTACAAAGTTGCACAGTACACGAAGAAGTAGTTGCTCCTGCAACAGTTGATAGTGACACGATTAGCGAAGTAATTGAAGTAACAACTTCTTTCAATTCTGGAAACAATTACAGTAAACTAATCACTTTCAATCGTCCTATTTATACATCAGATATGGTTTTAGTATATCACTTGTATGATGTTGTAAACGGATCGGATGTTTGGAGACTAATGCCACAAACCTACTATTTAGGTGCAACAGGTGAGCTTGATTATAATTTTGATTTTACCAATTATGATGTAAATATTTTTCTTGGAGCTAACTTCGATTTGAATACATTATCATCAACATGGACACAAAATCAAACGTTTAGAATTGTGATTATTCCAGGCTATTTTTCAAATAAAATGGCAATCGATAACAAAGATTATAAAGCAGTTATTAATGCATACAAAATTGATGATTCGAAAATAAAACCCAGAAATTAGTTTGTTTACATAGTTTGTTTGATTAGTTAGAGGCACAATATTGTGCCTCTTTTTTTTCTAAAAACCAATAATCAGTTACATTTGTAAAAATGATTAACTATGAATCGTTATTTAGTTCTATTTCTGTTGGTAGCAATAAAAGGATTTGCACAAGTTTCGGGTTGTACAGATTCGATGGCAAAGAATTATAATCCGAAAGCTACTATTAATGACGGAGGTTGTGTGTATAAAAAGGTAACTACAAGTCTCACAAATTCTTATGTTTTAGATGACAAACTAAATGAAACTTCAGGATTAATATATTTCAATAATCGGTTTTGGACACACAATGACGATACAGATACTAATTTGTATGCTTTAGATACTATAAATGGTGCCATTCAGGAAACGTACATTTTGCCAAATGTTGTGAATAAGGATTGGGAAGAAATTTCGCAAGACGAAAACTATGTATACATTGGCGATTTTGGTAACAATGCTCAAGGGAATAGAACCGATTTGTCTATTCTCAGGATCGAAAAAAAATCATTACTATCCAGAAATCCTATAATCGACAAAATAGAGTTCAAATACTCAAATCAGACTAATTTTGAAAGACAATTTGCTAATAAAACCAACTTTGATTGTGAAGCTTTTATAATTACACAAGACAGTATTTATTTGTTTACTAAGGAATGGAAAAGCAAGCAAACAACAACTTATTCGTTACCTAAAACTCCGGGAAAATATATTGCTAAGCAAAAGATAACTTACAATATAAAAGGGTTAGTAACTGGTGCAACTTATTTAGATTCAAAAAACATTTTGGCACTTTGCGGTTACACCAGAAATGGAAAACCATTTGTTAATTTGTTTTATGATTTTAAAAATAATGATTTCTTTTCTGCGAATAAAAGAAAAATAAAATTGAAGCCTCGTTTCCAACAAATAGAAGGCATAACTACACAAGACGGAATACATTATTATATTACAAACGAGCATTTAAAGTTTGCTTTAGCTAATAATCTGCAAAAAATACAAATACTAGATTTAACTAAACTTTTTAAGAATTAACTAATAATTGGATTAAATCGATAAATCTTCTGTTTTTAGGAGTTTTGTTTAAGAAGGTTTCTGAAAAAATGTGTAATTTTCCGAAGTTTAAATAAATTACGTGAAAGATTACTCAGTACGACAATACGAAGCAAAAGATTATGCACTTTGGAACACTTTTATAAGTGAAGCAAAAAACGCTACTTTTTTGTTTCATCGTGATTTTATGGAATACCACAAAGATCGATTTGATGATTTTTCATTGATGATTTTTCGTAAAGAAAAACTCGTTGCAGTTTTACCAGCAAATAGAGTAGAAGATGATATTTTCTCACATCAAGGATTAACTTATGGTGAATTAATTTATGGAGAAAAATTAAAACTTACTTCATTTATAACTTCTTTTAAGGCTGTTTTGCAGTTTTTATGTCAAAAAGGGATAAAAAAAATGCATATTAAAGCAATTCCGAGTATTTATCATCAAAAACCTGCTGAAGAAATTAAGTATGTTTTGTTTTTAATGGATGCTAAGCTAATTAGGCGAGATTCATTGTCAGTTGTAGATTTACGAAAGTCTTTCAAAATTTCAAAAGGAAGATTAGAAGGCGTAAAGAAAGGAATTAAAAATAAATTAAAAATTGTAGAAGAACCCAATTTCAAATTGTTCTGGGATGAAATTATGATACCCAATTTAGAAATAAAATACAATGTAAAACCTGTTCATTCTGTACAAGAAATAAGTTTATTACAGGCTATTTTTCCTAAAAATATTCGTCAATT
>NZ_JAYSSZ010000291.1:0-19237 GCF_043720215.1 Flavobacterium sp.
GCATCGGGCACCCCGAACTTCGAGATCACGCTCGCCACGCGGGACTGGAACGCCTTCTCCAGCTGCGTCAAGGCGCCGAAGGCGCTTGCCCGGGCCTTGAGGCGAGCGCCGCGGAGGAGCAATTCGTTGACCGCCTTCAGCGCGTTGGCGCGAAGGACGCCGAGCTTGCCGGCCGGACGCGTCGCCTTGCGGGTGGTGCGGGTGGTGCGCTTGGTGCGGGCCATCGTCGTTTCCTTTCGTGGTGCCATGGATGGGGGAGCGGTCGCAGCATAGAGCGCAGATTTAGAGGCGTGCGCCTAAACTGCCGGGGCGTGCCGTGTATCATTCGCCGGAATAAAAAAACGATTGCGCGAGGAGGACCGGATGGGCTACTTCGTAACCGGCGGGACGGGGTTCATCGGCCGCTTCCTCATCGACCGGCTGATCGCGCACGACGGTCCAGTTCGGTCCGCCTGCGACTATTTCATTACCCGAATCTGACATACTAACCGAGGTTCCTAAATTCATACTATTTACCCAGCCATTCATTGTAGCACCTAATTGTGTCCAAGCAGAACTAACAAAAGAATACACTTTAACATTACCTTGAAGTAAAGCACCTGAATTAATTGCACCAACAACTATTCTATTTCCATCTGATGAAATAGCGACACTACTCCCTGATTTATCACTTCCGCCATCTACAATTGTTGCGCCTTTTTGAACCCAAGCAGTACCATTCCAGGTATGCACTTCGACATAACCATCAGATGAATTAGCCCAAACACTACCCGCAACTATTTTAGTTCCGTCTGGAGACAATGAAAGCGACTGACCAAATTGATCGTTTGCAGCATTTCCATTAATATCAGCCCCTCTTTGCACCCAACTAGAAGTACCAGTATTATACTCAAAAACACGAACATGACCGCTATTTGAAGTTGTTCCGTTTAAATTATTTAATGGAGCTCCAACTGCAATAACAGTTCCCGTATATGAAATTCCAACAGCTGTTCCAAACTCATCACCTGCGGCTTCTCCATCTATATCTGCACCCATTTGATCCCAAGTTGATGTGGCAGAATTAAAAGTAAAAACTCTAACATGACCAGATGACGTTCCGTTGCCATCATTGAATTTAGCACCAACAACCATTCTTGTACCATTTCCTGATAATTTAACTTCCCCACAATAATCAGATGCTGCTTCAGCACTAATTGTTTGACCTTTCTGATTCCAAACCGAGCCACTTCGTTGAAATGCTCTTGCAAAACCGCCCATAGTAGTTGCTTGGTCATTATATGGTGTACCGATAGCAACAATATCTCCTAGAATTGTTGAAGAAATAGAAACTGATCTGCCCACATCTTCACCAGCAATAACACCGGTAATATTAGACCCAATTTGCGTTTGAGCATTTACAAAATTTGAAAATGCAATAACAAACATTCCATAAAGTAGTTTCTTTTTCATAATGTGTTGATTTTTAAAGTTATTTCTATACAAAACAACAAAATGAATAGGCTGATTTATACTATTTATGATAAGTGGGAAGCTAAAATTTATAAGTGGGAAAAATATACGGATAAGTGGTCGTTATCTTCAGACAATTGTATGTCATATAGAAAAACGACTAAAATTATTATGTTACATTTGCTATAAACCAGTAATTAATGATTGCCAGATTTATTTTAATTTTATCTTTATTTTATACCACTTCGCTTTTCGCACAAGAGCCTTACAAGGTATCTTTGAGCATAAAAGACGGATTGCCTTCGCATACCATATATAGTTCTTTTCAGGATAAAGAGGGATTTATGTGGTTTTCGTCTGACAGAGGAATCTTGAAATACGATGGTTACAAATTTTTAATTTTTGACACCGAAGATGGTTTAGCCGATAATGAAAATTTTAATTTTTTTCAGGATTCAAAAGGGCGATTGTGGTTTTACTCTTATAACGGAAAACTATCTTATTACCTTAATAAGAAATTTTACAACGAGAAAAATAATAAATATTTAAGACAAACGAAAGACTTAGGTCTTATCATTCAAGTGTTTGAAAGTAAAAATGGAGAAGTTCAAATAACATACCGAAACGGAACGGTCTGTGTTTTAAATTTCAAAAATAAAAATAAGCTTATTAGTTTTAAAAACAATCCAATTTATTTCACCTTACAAAACGGTAATTATTTTACGCAAAAAGGCATTTATAACAGCTTAGGAAATCGTATAACAGCTTTTGACAACGACAAAAATATTTCTAACTTTTATATTAGAAATATAAAACATCATACTAAAAATTATTTTGCATTTAGCAACAAAGTATATGCAATTGAGAATAATCAAATTACAAAATTATTTGAGCTTGATATAAAAAGTAATGAAATTATTAGTCTTTTTATAGATTCTACATCTGTGCTTTGGATTGGGACACGAAATGGCGTTTTTCTAAAAAACATTTTAAATCATAACTCTAAACCCAGCACTTATTTTAAAGAAAATTCTATTTCGAGTGTCAATGAAGACTTTGAGAAAAACATTTGGATAACTACGTTAGATAACGGAATTTTCTTTTTGCCAAATAAAAATACGTTTGTTCTAAATGACAAAAACAACCTTAAACTAAACATAAATTGTTTAACTAAAGATCCGAATAATTCAATTTGGGCGGGTTCTAACAATGATGAGTATTATAAAGTAGATAAAAATGTACTCACAACTTTTAAAGCGATTTCAAAATTACAGCCTAAAAACTCGATTTCCCAAATATATCCTTATAAAAATAAAATTTTTGTGATTGGAAATCATGCCATTCAAATTAAAGAAAACAATAAAAATAAAACTATTCAATTTTTGGGAGGAAGAAGTTTTCTAGAAGATAACAAAGGTAATTATTGGTTTGGCGCTTCCTACTTGTTTAAATTGAACCAAAATTCGTTTGAAAATCTCAATAATTTTGGATTATTATCTACCAATCCTTTAGTGAAATTACCGAATAAAACCACGAAACTAATACAATATAAAAATCAAATTTGGGCAGGAACTAACAAAGGTGTTTTTTGTATTGAAAATGATAAAATAAATAATCTAACCGCTAAATTTCCCGAAACGAAAACTGAAATTTCATCTTTATATTTTCAAGAAAGCACACGAAATCTTATTGCAGGAACAACTTCTAAAGGAATTTTTGTTTTCCAGAACAATAAATTAATAAAAAATATAACAAAAAAAGCAGGACTTACTAGTAATATTATTTATGCTATAAAAAAGGGCTTTACCAATAATTCTATTTTAGTATGTCATAATTTCGGATTAGATTTAATTAGTTGGACTAAAAATGAAGTCACTATAAAAAACCTGAATTCAAATTTTGGGCTTGAAAGAACAAAAGTTAACGATGTAGAAATCGTCAACGATAGTTTATATATAGCTTCCGACAACGGTTTGTTAATCGTAAATTATAAAAACATTGTCCCCAATTTTATAAAACCAAAAGTGATTCTCGAGGATTTTATTGTAAAAAATAAAAATTATTCAACAAAAAACAACCTCGTTTTCAAACACAATGAAAATGATTTCATCATTTCGTTTATTGGTTTGTCGTATAATTCCCAAAAAAACATCTCCTATCTGTATAAGCTTAAAGGGCATGATGAAAAATGGACAAAATCTAAATCGCAAGAAATAAATTACAAAGCATTGTCTCCTGGAAAGTATGAGTTTATTGTTCAATCTGTAAACTCAAATTCTATTTATAGCGATCCTAAAACGATTCCATTTAGTATTTCTAAACCTTTTTGGAAAACGTATCCATTTATTATTTTTATCCTTGGCAGTTTGTTTTTCGCAACCTATATTCTATTGAAAAAAAGAGAAAAATCAATTCGAGAAAAATTTGATTTAGAAAGAAAGCAAATCCAAACAGAACGAGACAAAGCCAATCTCGAAAAACAAATGATAGAATTGGAACAAAAAGCGCTACGAATGCAAATGAATCCTCATTTTATTTTCAATGCATTAAATACCATCAAAGGGTATTATTCGGAAGGAAATTACGATAAAGCAGGAAGTTATATTTCGAAATTCTCTGTGCTTTTAAGAATGCTTTTAGAGAAAACAGAAAAATCTATTCCGCTTTCAACAGAAATAAAAATGCTGAAATTATATATTGAATTGACTCAAATTCGATATAAAAATATTTTTAGTTATGAGATTTCTATTGATCCAGCGATCAATCCAGATGATGTTGCTATTCCAACTTTGTTATTACAACCCATTGTAGAAAATGCAATTATTCATGGTTTAGCTCCAAAAAATGATTCTGGAATACTATCGATTCGATTCGAAAAACAAAAAAATGCGCTATTATGTATCGTAAAAGATGACGGAATTGGCATGGCCGCTTCATTAGAAAAACAAAAATTCAAACAACATAATTCTAAAACTTTTTCTATTACTAAAGAAAGATTAGAAATTTTAGAAAATGAGTTTGAAGTCAAAATCTTTTTAAAAATTATCGATTTGCATAATGAAAAAGGAGAAGCAAATGGAACAGAAGTAATTATTCAAATCCCATATAAAACCATTTGGTAAGATGAAAACAATTATTATTGAAGATGAAGAACAGGCAATTTCGGCATTATTATCCGACCTTAGCCGGTATTGTCCAGACATAGAAGTCATAGGAACTGCAGGAAGTGTTGCAAAAAGTATTGCATTAATTCAGGAAAAAAATCCAGAATTAGTCTTTTTAGATATTCAACTAACTGATGGATTGGGCTTTGAAATTCTAGAAGCCTTAAAAAACAATCAAAATTTCAAAGTAATTTTCACAACTGCTTATAGTCAATATGCAATTAATGCTATAAAATTCAGTGCTTTAGATTATTTACTAAAACCCATTGACGCTGAGGAGTTAATGCAAGCGGTTAATAAAGCAAAAAGATCAAATAAAAATGACATTCAACTTCAGTTAGAAAATTTCATCAAGAATCAGACCACGCAAACTCAGCATAAACAAATTGCTTTACAAACAACAGAAGGTATTTTTATTCATGATATTCAGAGTATTTTAAAATGCACTTCCGATGGAAATTATACCAATATTCACTTTATTGATGGTAAAAAATCACTGATTTCAAAACCATTAAAAGAGTTTGAAGATTTACTTTGCACAATTGGATTCGAAAGAATTCATCATTCACATATTATAAATCTGAATCATTTAAAAAGTTATATTTTTAAAGATGGTGGTTATGTTATTTTGAGTGACAAAAGCACTTTGCCTGTTTCTAAAAGAAAAAAATCCCGTTTATTGGAAATATTATCTAATATAAATCAATAAAAAAATCCCATCAAGTATAAACAAGACGGGATTAGTATTTATGAATTTTATTGAAATTTATGCCAACATCGTCACCGGATTTTCAATAAATTGTTTCAATGTTTGTAAAAATTGAGCTCCAGTTGCGCCATCAATTGTTCTGTGATCGCAAGCTAAAGAAAGCATCATGGTATTTCCTACTACAATTTGTCCGTTTTTAACTACTGGTTTTTCTACAATTGCACCAACTGAAAGTATAGCAGAATTGGGTTGGTTTATGATCGAATTGAATTCTGTAATACCAAACATCCCAAGGTTAGAAATAGTAAAAGTACTTCCTTCCATTTCTGTAGGTAATAGTTTTTTAGATTTAGCTCTTCCTGCTAAATCACGAACACCAGTACCAATTTGAGACAAACTCATTTGGTCTGTAAAGTTTAAAACAGGTACAACTAATCCGTCTTCAACAGCAACAGCCACACCAATATTCACGTGATGGTTAATAAGAATTGAATCTTCTCTCCATTGTGAATTTATTTTTGGATGTTTTTTCAAAGCCATTGCAGATGCCTTGATAACCATATCATTAAAAGATACTTTTGTATCTGGAACGCTATTAATAATTGCTCTCGATTTCATAGCTTCGTCCATGGTCACTTCAATTACTAAATTGTAATGTGGTGCTGTAAATAAAGATTCTGCTAATCGTTTTGCAATTATTTTTCGCATTTGCGAATTTTTAATTTCTTCTGTAAACTTTTCTCCGGCTGGAACAAATGGTTTCACCGCAGCTACAGCATTTGTTGTTTCCGCAACCACTTGAACTGGGGCACTTGCTGTTGATGGATTAAAGTTTTCTATATCAGATTTTGTAATTCTTCCGTTTTCACCAGAACCTTTTACTTGAGATAAACTAATTCCTTTATCCGAAGCTATTTTTTTAGCTAATGGCGAAGCGAAAATTCTTTCGTTTGAATTAGAGACTGGAAGTTGTGTATTAGAAGTCTGTGTTGCAACTTCAACTACTTTTTCAGCAACTGGAGCAGGACTATTTCCACCTTTTTTATAATTTTCAGCAATTCCAGTAATATCAGTTCCATCTGGTCCAATAATAGCTAAAACGCTATCTACAGGTGCAGATTCTCCTTCTTGAATCCCTATAAATAATAAAGTTCCAGCATTGAAAGATTCAAATTCCATGGTTGCTTTATCCGTTTCAATTTCGGCAAGAATATCGCCTTCGGCAACTTTATCACCTACTTTTTTCAACCAAGTCGCAACAGTTCCATCGGTCATTGTATCACTTAAACGAGGCATTGTAACTACTACAGTACCTTTTGGCAAAGTGGTTTCAGGTTTTGAGTCTTGGGTTTTGGGAGCTTCAGAAATTTCAGCTTTAGCTTCTTCTTTTGTAGCAACTGGATTTCCATTCAATAAAGCAGAAATATCTTCTCCTTCTTTTCCAATAATAGCTAAAAGCGAATCTACTGGTGCCGATTCCCCTTCTGGTATTCCAATATATAAAAGCGTTCCAGAATTGAAAGATTCAAATTCCATTGTTGCTTTATCTGTTTCAATTTCAGCAAGAATATCTCCTTCTGAAATTTTATCTCCTACTTTTTTTAACCAAGTTGCTACTGTTCCTTCCGTCATAGTATCGCTCAAACGAGGCATTGTGATTACTGTTGCCATAATTTATAATCTATGAGGAATAAATGGATAATTTTCTTGGTCGTAAACTACATCATACAATTGTTGTACTTCCGGGAAAGGAGATTCTTCGGCAAATGTTACACATTCTTCTACTAAATCTTTTACTCTTTCGTCAATCGCTTCAATTTCTTCTTCTGTAGCATATTTTTTCTCCATAATTACATCAAGAACTTGAGTAATCGGATCTATTTTTTTGTATTCTTCTACTTCTTCTTTAGAACGATATAGTTGCGCATCAGACATCGAGTGACCTCTAAAACGGTATGTTTTCATTTCTAAGAAAGTCGGTCCGTCTCCACGACGTGCTCTGTCAATTGCTTCGTGCATCGCTTCGGCAACTTTCACAGGATTCATTCCGTCAACTGGTCCGCAAGGCATTTCATAACCCAAACCTAGTTTCCAAATATCAGTATGATTGGCAGTTCTTTCGACAGAAGTTCCCATGGCATAACCGTTATTTTCAACAATAAAAACCACTGGTAATTTCCATAACATTGCCATATTAAAGGCTTCATGAAGTGATCCTTGACGTGCTGCACCATCACCAAAATAGGTCAAAGTTACACCGTCACGACCGAAATATTTATCTGCAAAAGCCATTCCAGCACCAACAGGAATTTGAGCTCCTACAATTCCATGACCTCCAAAAAAACCTTTTTCTTTAGAAAAAATATGCATCGATCCGCCCATTCCTTTAGATGTTCCTGTTACTTTTCCAAGCAACTCAGCCATTACCGCTTTTGGGTCTACTCCCATTCCTATTGGCTGAACGTGGTTACGATATGCCGTAATCATTTTGTCTTTACCTAATTCCATTGCGTGCAAAGCACCTGCAAGAACTGCTTCCTGACCATTATATAAGTGAAGAAATCCTCTTACTTTTTGTTGTATATAAAGTGCCGCTAGTTTGTCTTCAAACTTTCTCCAAAGTAGCATATCTTCGTACCACTTTAAGTAAACTTCTTTTGTAATTTCTTTCATCTAAATTTTCTTTTTCTAGTATTTTACGCTTGCAAATTATCTTATAAACATTAAATATCGACCTCTTACAAATTTGCGAAAAGCAAAAATAAGACTTTCCGATTAAGATGTGAAATATAAACAGTACTTTTTAATAATTTTATAAGAAGTTCTTATCAAATGTAAGTGGAAGTAAATTTTGAATCGAATTTGACTTATATACTTCACCGGTCTCTCCCATAAAATAAATTTCTATTGAGCTATCTTGTCTAAATTCATATTCAAAAATAGATTGACGACAAGCACCACATGGCGGAATAGGTTTTGATGTTACTGATGTTGTAGAACCAGCTGTAATTGCCATTTTTACTATTTTTGCATGAGGATAAATTGCACCTGCATGAAAAATAGCTACTCTTTCTGCGCAAAGCCCTGACGGATACGCAGCGTTTTCTTGGTTTGACCCTACTGAAATTTCGCCATTATCTAACAAAATCGCAGCTCCTACATGAAATTTAGAATAGGGTGCATAGGCATTTTTACGAACTGCTATTGCCTTTTGCATTAGTTCATTTACATCGCTAGGTAATTCTTGCATCGATTCAAAAACTGACAAGTGAGTATTTATATTAATCTCTTTCATATGTAGATAATATTTATTTTTTATTGAAATATGGTAAATTTACAAGGGAATCTTAATTTGTTTTCCTGATTTAGGCATCATAAATATTTCATACTTCTTAAGGGAAAAAAAATCCAAATCTCATGAATTGAAATTTGGATTAACTTATTTATTACTTATTTATATTAATTTTGATCATAATCGTCTCCGAAATTGAATGTCAGAGAAAAACGCAATGTATTTTCTAATGGATTTGGCACTTTTGATGCTGAAAACAAATAAGACACATCTAAAGTTACTACATTATATTTGAAACCTGCTCCTAAAGTAAAATATTTTCTTTTCCCTTTTTGCTCACTTTCGTGAAAATATCCTAAACGGAATGCAAATGAATCTTGGTACCAATATTCTCCACCAACCGCATACGTAAATTCTTTTAGTTCTTCGCTAAATCCGTCTGGCGCATCTCCAAATGATTTGAAAATCCCTGAAGTCCAACCAATAGCTTGATAGTTTGCATTTGTTATTGCTCTTTGCTCAGCTTCAGTCACATCATCTATATCCGTGAAATCTCCATCTCCATTAGCATCCACTGGCGCATCTGGAACTTGAGGTGTAGGAACTAATAGTTTTGTAAATTCTACATTTGCCGAAACTTTGTTGTAATCATCTAAAATAAAATCGAAACCACCACCAATTCTTAAATTAGAAGGTAAGAAATTTGAATTAGCATCGCCAATGGCTCTGTCATAGTTTATTTTTGGCCCCAAATTTTGAAAATTAAATCCACCTCTCCAACGACCATTAAAATCTGTATACGCAATTTCTTCCGATTGGTAATAACCAGCTACATCGACCGCAAAACTACTAGCATTAGTAGCATCATTATTTTGACTAGGAATTTTCAAATTAGATCGTATATATCTTCCTGCAATTCCCATAGAAAATTTTTCGCTCAACTTTAATGAGTAAGACAAATCCAGAGCTAACTCATTAGGTTTCACTATTTGTGTCTGATTTCCATCTTGATCCGTAAGTTGTATCTCTCCTAAACTAAAATAACGCAAACTCGTTCCCACTGCACTTCTTTCATTTATTCTATTAAAATAATTAAGTTGTCCTAACGAAATGTCATTAACAAGCGCAGTTAAATAAGGTGTATAACTTACAGAGAAACCTTGCTTTTTTATAGAAAAAGCATATTTAGCAGGATTGTATTGTTGTGAGAAAGCATCTGGCGATGTTGCCACACCGTTATCTCCCATAGCAGCAGCACGAGCATCTGAAGCGATTAATAAAAAAGGAACTCCAGTTGTTATTGCCCGCTCTGTTTGAGCATTGGCATTTAAACTTAAAAACAATCCAGTTACTATAAGAACAATTCTCTTCATTTTATTTTTTTGATATAATAATTAACAAATATATATTCTTTTATCAAAGAATTACTAATTTCTCTATTTTTTCGGTCTTTTTATTAGTCAAATTAGATTTTACGGTTAGTTTATACACATAAACTCCCTTTCCTATTTTGTCTCCAAAATCGTCACGACCATCCCAAGTAATATCTCTCGAGGTAAAACCTTCGTTACTTACTATTTGGTTTTTTGACCAAACAACTTTCCCTGTTATGGTGAAAACTTGCACCTGTACTTCGAGTTGTTCGAATGGTTTGTTGTGGGTAAACCAAAACTCGGTATGATTTACAAATGGGTTTGGGTAATTGAGCACATTTGTCAATGTTAAGGTTTCGTCACCTACTACTATAAACTGTAAATCGGCTGTTACAATATTGTTATAAACGTCCCAAGCTTTGAATGTTAAAGTATGTAAGCCAATTGCTAAATTTTTGAAAGGATATTTTAATTTTCCTTTGGTATAATCATTTAGTTCGGTTTCATAAAAATCATTCAAAATATATGGTTTTGTTTCATCTCCATCTAAATAAGCAACAATATCGTGACCGATTCCACTAGCCGTATTTATACCATGTTCGTCTTCAAGAAAAGCCAAAAACAATGGGGATTCGTTAGTAATCCCGCCAGAAACAAAGGTTTCATCATTCATGTAAATTCTAATTCGAGGCGGTATAACATCAGCAACTGCCGCTGTATCAATCCCGCCTATTTGAATAGAAAAATCGTGACCTGTTTGATCTTCGAGAGGACTATTGTTTTTTGCATAAAAACTAACTTTTCCATTTCCAACTGGAATTCTTATATCTCTTGGCACTACAAACCCAAACTCGAATTGTCCGTTTGTTATGGATGCATTTCCTCTAAAAATAGTTTCGCCCAGAGCAGTAAAGTTCATTATACCAACGCCACTTCCAACAATAGTATTATCGTTTCCTAATGTTGTTCTGTTTATATCTTTATCATAAACATTAACTGCTAATTCTCCATTATAATTTGGCAAAGGATTATCAAATTCATCAACAATTTCTCCAGTAAGTGTCGCAAAACTTAACGCTTGTAATACTGGTGGAAAAGAAGCAACGGGAACTCCATTTATTTTTGTCAATCTAACTTTTGGTTTTGGAATGGCTAGTTTTAATGCTGGATCACCAATATAAAATACCACATTATTTCCTGAATTACCCGACATTACTTTAGTCAGCCTAACGGATTCTGCAATGGTAGGATAATTATTAGAACCGTAAGCAAATAGTTTTGAAGCTAAATTTATATTAAAAGTTTCCCCCGTAGATTGTCCTATTTGTCGGGTTGTAGTAACCATCGAGATAGCTCCACCAGAAGGATTCCAATACGTTTGCTCACCAGCTGTGGGTCTAGAAGGATTGTCAAAACGAGTGAACTCGCAAGTTACAGTTATAAATAAGGGATATTTGTATCTATTCGCTAAGTTAATAGCATCTAATCTCTCAAAAAGTCTTTCTCCAGCCAATCCATCTTCTCCTCCGTGTCCAAGATAATCAAAAACTAAAGCTCCTTGCCCAAAAGAGTTTACGAAATCTTCTTTTGCTTTAGGGTATTTTTGTCCTCCAGACGTAGTTTCTTGCACATACGAATCGATAAATATTTTTTTGGAATTAAAAAAAGGTTTTTGTGTCGTTATATTATTAGACATTGTATCTAAATTAACTTGTAATGAATAATCAGTATTTCTATCAACATCATCGGCCAGAAAAACAAGATTATTTCTCCATCTTCCGTAAGACTTCTCGTCATGATATTCTATAACTTTAGTCACCATTTGCTCTGCTTGTTCTAAACTAGAAACTAGCATTCTACCTACAGCCACATCGAGACCTAAAGCACTTGTCATACTTCCTTCGTTTGGATCCATTAAACCAAAATAATCATCTGAAATAAATGATCCTGAAAGAGAAAAGCTCTCTACTGATTGAAATATTGGAACAATATTCGTATTGTTAGAAATTCTATTTTTAAAATCGTAGGAAGCATCACCAAAAAGACACAAATATTTTAATTTTTTACTTGGTACCGAAGCATTATCGTATACATATTTTACCAAATTTCTAATACCGCCTATATCTTGTTTTCCAGACGAAAACTCTTCATAAATTCCTTCTAGATTAACCACTTTTACATTAAGATTAGACTGAGTTCTATGAAAATTTGCTAATCTTTCTGCCTGGCTTCTTAGAAAATAGGGGGTTACTATTATATAATCTATATCTTGAAAAACTCCTAGATTGTTCAAGAAAATTGTTCCTTTTATATCTTGATTTGAAACTGATGTGCTAGCATCTTTTAAAGGCGAATAAATATCTCCATTAGCCACAGCTATGTACTTGTTAGGACTTCCCATAAAGGTTTTGAAAACAATTTGAGGTTGTCCTGCATTTGCTTTTGAAGTAACATTGTATATATCGGTAATGTCCCAAACTTGACCTATTGCTGAAGCATTGCTAATTTGATATTCGCATGTCCCAATTGATGATGCTACGGCTTCGACAGAAAATCTAAATTGTTTACCAAAACCGGTAAGGTTTGATTTCGCTTTTAAAGCTATATAATCTAAATACCCAATAGCGCTTGGCACGCCACTATTATTATAAGTTAACGAAACAGAAATGTTTGAACTTGAAGACGTCAGTGATGTTAGAAGGTTTCCTGATGTGGCTAAACTGCTTGAGTTGTTAGCTGGTAAAAATATATTACCTACACTTATATTATTCGCTTTTACAGCAAAAGAAGTAGGCGAAACACCAATTGCAGCTGTTTTAACTGTTACTAAAACTGGACTTGTTGTAACTAAATTTGGAAAACTGAATGAAAAAATCTGCTCATTTACTACATTAAATTGTTCTCCAAACCATTTTCTTCCTAAATGAACAAGATTTACTCTATCGACCTCATAGTATTTATAATCATCAAAAGTAGTAAATGTTGTTACTGGCGGCTGTGTAGATTCAACCATAGGCGTAATTCTCTTTCCAATTGACGCAGAAGAAGTTACGTAATAATAGGCTTTGTCTGCATACAAATTAGTATGTGTATCACTATCTGAATTGTAGTTATCTAAACCATCAGCATAAAATAAAATATAATCACTATCGTTAAAAATACCATCATTTTCACCAATAAATTGAATAGCATTTTCAGCTAAATCATTTGGATATGGAACTGAATTTGTCAATGGCACCATTCTTCCGCCATTACCATATATTTTTATTGTACGAGGATCTACATTAACATTAAATCCTATTTCTGTTAAAAATGATTTGGAAACAGCATAAACTCCAGATCTTTCTACATAAAATCTACGCCACTCTCCTGTTTTAAGAATAGAATTACTTATTGCATTTATACTTCGCTGACTAAATTCTCTATTCGTACCAGCAGAATAGCTTATTGACAATGACTTAACTCTTTTATAAACATTACCTTCTTTAATAATAGGGTAAAACGTTAATAATCCGTAATTTACATCTCTCGCATTAGCATTTAGTATTGTAGCATTTAGTGTATTAGGAATTAGCAATTTATCTAAATCTCCAAGTTTTTCTTCTGCAAAGGTTTCAAAAACAACATTAGATAGTTTTAAACTTTTTTCATCTATTGTAAAAGGAACTTCGATTTTTTTAGAAAAAGTAATGCTTTTTTTAACTGGGTCATATGTATAGGAATCAGATTTAAAATGAGGAACGTTTACATTGTAGTTCTCGGCAACACTGTATTCCCCATCAATCCAATCAATAGTAAATATACTATTATCTTGCGAAAATGACGATTGAAAAATAAACAGTATAATTATAGTAGCAATTTTTTTCATATTCAAAGATAACGTTATAAAACCATATTTATTTTAGGCAGTAAAAATAAATTATTTTAAACAATATAAAAAAAGATAATTCGTTAAAGTATAAGTGACAAAAAATAAATTTTAACCTTTTTTTAAATATTTATAAAAAACGTGTTGCGGTTTAATAGTTAATTGTTATATTGCGCCACAAAATAATTACCTACGAAAGTATGAAAGTAAACAAAATTGTGACTGTAAGAGTGCTATTTTCATTAATAGTGTTATTAGGATTTACTAGTTGTAGTAAAAAGTCTAGTTCGAAAAACACTTCATCTGCTACTGGATGGAAGATTAACGACCCTAGTGGTGGTTTCCAATACAACAACAACTTTACAAAACAAGAGACAGCTCCTGGATTAGTATTAGTTGAAGGTGGAACATTTACAATGGGAAAAGTTCAAGATGATGTAATGCATGATTGGAATAATACTCCAAATCAGCAACACGTTCAATCGTTCTATATGGACGAAACTGAGGTTACAAACCTTATGTATATGGAATATTTAGATTGGACGAAAAGAGTTTTTCCTCCAACTGAAGAAAATTACAAAAATATTTATACTGGTGCACTTCCTGATACATTAGTATGGAGAAATAGATTAGGTTATAACGAAACTATGACCAATAACTATTTAAGACACCCAGCTTACTCGCAATACCCAGTTGTAGGTGTAAACTGGATTCAAGCCAGCGAATACGCAAAATGGAGAACAAATCGTGTAAACGAGGCTGTTCTTGAAAGAGAAGGCTATATGAAAAAAGGAGCAAAAGTAGTTGACGTTGACGCCAACAATACTTTTGATTCTGAAGCATACTTAGCTACTCCTTCAACTTCTTTTGGTGGAAACGAAGAGATCATTTTGAAGAAAACCCGTCGTAAAGGCGGAAAAAGCGCTAAAAAAGCTGCAAAAGCATCTTCTGACACAACATCAACTGGTGGCGGTGATGAGGCTAAAAACGTTTACGCACAAAAAACATCAGGGATTTTATTACCTGAGTACAGATTACCAACTGAAGCAGAATGGGAATATGCATCTGCTGCAGACGTAGGAAACAGAGAATACAACCTTTACAGAGGTCAGAAAAAATATCCTTGGAAAGGATCATACACACGTTCTGGAAACAGACAAACAAGAGGTGATCAATTGGCTAATTTCAAACAAGGAAAAGGAGATTACGGTGGAATCGCAGGTTGGTCTGATGATGGTGCTGACATTACTGCTCCTGTTAAATCATACAAACCAAATGATTTTGGATTATATGATATGGCTGGTAACGTTGCTGAATGGGTTCAAGATGTTTACAGACCTATAGTTGATGATGAAGCAAATGATTTCAATTATGTTCGTGGAAATGTTTACACAAAAAACAAAATTGGAGACGATGGTAAAATAGAACTAGTTACTACAGAAACAATGAAGTATGATACTTTAAGTAATGGTAAAATTCTTTTAAGAAACAAACCAGGAGAAATTGCTCAGGTGCCTGTTGACGAGAAAGAGACTTATTTAAGACAAAACTTCGACAAAAGTAATGAGATAAACTATAGAGATGGTGATAAACAGTCAACTCGTTTCTTTGACTTTGGTGGATCTGAAGAAGCAGATGTAAAGAAAAGTGATAAAAACAGAATGTACGATTCTCCGATTCACAAAATATTATCTGACAGCACTGGAGCTATGGATAAAAAGTTTGATAAATCTGCAAAAAGAACAACACTTATTGGCGATGACGTTAGAGTATACAAAGGTGGTTCTTGGAGAGATAGAGCTTATTGGTTAGATCCAGCACAAAGAAGATATTGCCAAGAAGATATTGCTTCTGACTACATTGGATTTAGATGCGCAATGTCTAGAGTAGGTCCAAAATCTGACATGAAAAAAAGAGCAAGAAATTAATTAATTTCTTGCACAATTATTTTAAAAGCTCTCGCAAATGCGAGAGCTTTTATTTTTTTATTACTTTCGCATTATGAAAATTGAAGAACTTTACCAATGCTTTTTACAGTGCACCACTGTAAGCACAGACACTCGAAAAATAGAAGCTAACTCGTTATTTGTTGCACTTAAAGGTGACAACTTCGATGCCAATACATTTGCTCAAGAAGCACTAGAAAAAGGAGCGTCATTTGTAATAATAGATAATAAACAATATTATACAAACAAAGACAAAATGATTCTCGTTTCAGATAGCTTGAAAACCTTGCAAGAGTTAGCAAAATATCATCGTCAGCAATTAGGACTTCCTATTATCTCATTAACAGGAAGTAATGGTAAAACCACAACCAAAGAACTGATTAATGTAGTGCTTGCTAAAAAATACAATACAAAAGCAACCATAGGAAACTTAAACAATCACATTGGAGTACCCCTAACTTTATTATCATTTAATGAAGACACTGATATTGGCATTGTTGAAATGGGAGCAAATCATCAAAAAGAAATTGAATTATTATGCTCAATAGCAGAACCTGATTATGGCTATATAACAAATTTTGGCAAAGCTCATTTAGAAGGTTTTGGAGGGATTGAAGGAGTTATTATTGGAAAAAGTGAGTTATATAACTATTTAGAAGAAAATAAAAAAATGGTTTTTGTGAATCTCGATGATGAAATTCAGAAAAATAAGACGAATCAAATTACACGTTATACTTTTTCACAGAAAGAAAAAAGTGATGTCAAAATTGATTCTGTTTCTGCAAATCCGATGGTGAAAATAGGAGTTAATGATTTGGAAATTCAATCCCATCTAATTGGATTATACAATGCAAACAACATTAATGCCGCTATTACTATTGGAAAATTCTTTAATATTTCTGATATAGAAATTAAAAATGCTATAGAAAATTACATCCCAACTAACAATCGCTCACAATTAATAGAAAAAAACAGCAATACTATTATTTTAGACGCCTATAATGCAAATCCTAGCAGTATGAGCGCAGCAATATTAAATTTGATACAACTAGAAGGAAAGCAGAAAATTGCTGTTTTAGGCGATATGTTTGAACTTGGAAATGAAAGCTTAATAGAGCATAAGAAAATAATCGAGTTATTACAAAACGAAACTCAAATAGAAACATATTTTGTAGGTCATGATTTTTTTGCAAATAAACTAGACGCTACTAATTTACATTTTTTTGAAACTTATGATGAATTTGCTAAAGTTTTTAAAGAAAAAAAAATAACTTCAAAAACAATTTTAATAAAAGGATCCCGAGGTATGGCATTAGAAAGAACATTGGAGATTTTATAAAATATTACCGATAACTAAAAATTTAACAATAGATTATGATTTCTAACACAATTAATTTATACTCAACACGTTATTATTTAAAATAAAGTGAGTTAGTTAAGTTAAAATTAAGTTTTGTTTTTGGTGTTTAGAAGAAAGGCGTTCAGGAAAATATTTCTTGAACGCCTTTTGATTTTTCAATAATTCAAAAATTATTTAGTAACTCAACTCTACAATTTCTCTGACTTTTTGAGTAGTAATATTTTGTTTTTCACCAAGTGCTTTCCAACCTCTTTCTTCAAAACGATTAACAATAAAATCGGCTGATTTTTCGTAATCTGGAGTATATTCAGATAATTTTGTCTTCATACCCATTTTATGGAAAAAGTTTACTGTTTCATGAATTGCATTTAGAGCTTTTTCTTCGACAGAGTTTCCTTCAACCTGAAAAATACGTTCACCATATTGTGCTAATTTATCCTTCTTAGTTTCAAACATAATCTTATAAAGATTTGGTGCAATAACCGCTAATGTTCTAGCATGATCTATCTCATACAAAGCCGTAAGCTCGTGACCTATCATATGAGTTGCCCAATCTGACGGAACACCTTTTTGAATCAAACCATTCAATGCCATAGTTGCACACCACATAAAATTTGATGCCAATTTATAATCCGTTGGAGATTCAACAACATCTGGGCCAATTTCTACTAAAGTTTGCAGAATGCTTTCGGCAATTCTATCTTGCAAAATCGCATCATGTGGATAGGTTAAATATTGTTCCATAACATGAGTAAAAGCATCTATAATCCCATTTTGTATTTGCCTTTTCGGCAAAGATGCGATAACGGTTGGATCACAAATAGAAAATTGAGGAAATAATGCACTTCCTCCAAGAACAAGTTTTTCATGTGTTGCCTCAATGGTAACTACTGCACCTGAATTCATTTCGCTTCCAGTAGCAGGTAAAGTCAGAACAGTACCGAAAGGTATAACTTTTGAAATCTCTTTAAATAAAATCCTTTTTTTAAGAATATCAATTGGATTTCCGTCATAATGAGTTGCTGCAGAAATAAATTTCACACCATCAATAACGCTTCCACCTCCTACAGCTAAAATAAAAGTAATTTTATTTTCTCGAATAATATCTACTGCTTTCATTAAAGTTTCAAAACGCGGATTTGGCTCTATCCCTCCAAATTCAATAATTTCAAAATCTTTTAAAGCAGATTTTACTTGATCATAAATTCCATTTTTAAAAATACTTCCACCACCATAAGCTAATAACACTTTCCTTTTTTGGGGAATGAGTACAGATATTTTTTCTATTTGATCTTTACCAAAAACATAATTGGTAGGATTGTATAATTCGAAGTTTAGCATAACTTTTTAGTTTAAATTTTTAAAAGTTTAAAGTTATGAAAGTTTAGTTATAAGTAAATTAAAACTATGTTAATTGAACAAATTACTTTCTATAAAAATTATTATGATCAATATATTCCCAAACTTTACATGGCAAAAGTGGTTGAATGTTTTTTTTGCTTTTAATATTTTCACGAATAAAAGTAGATGATATTTCAACAATTGGAGCGTCAATAATGTGAATTTTTGAATGATTCTTGAGTTCTAAATTTTCTATTTCAGGAGAAACTCTTGGATAAATATAAATATCATGATTTTGCAAAATGACTTCATAATTCTTCCATTTATGGAGTGATTTTAAATTATCTTCTCCCATAATTAATGAAAAATCATGTTGTCGAAATTTATCTTGTAAATAAGCAAGAGTATTTACGGTATAATTAGGTTGAGGCAATTTAAACTCTACGTCTGATGGTTTTATTTTTGGATATTCTTCTGTAGCCAAATTTACTAAATACAAACGCTGATAATCATCTAGCAAAGTATCTTTCTTTTTTAATGGATTATGAGGTGTAACAACCATCCAGATCTGATCTAAATCTGAATATTCAACCATATGATTAGCGATAATTAAATGCCCAATATGTATGGGATTAAATGTTCCGAAATACAATCCTATCTTCATGTGTTGAATGCTTATTTTTAATTTTTTTTTAATCTTATCAAAGGTATAACTAAATATCCTATCAAACC
>NZ_JAYSSZ010000292.1:0-6602 GCF_043720215.1 Flavobacterium sp.
ATATTCCGTTGCAACACATTTCAGATTCTATCTTGAAATCTATGAAACGTGGAACTACAAGAGAAAAAACGACTAAATTATTGAAAGATTTCCGTGCAGCTGTTCCCGGAATGGCAATTCGAACTACACTAATAGTTGGATATCCTGGAGAAACAGAAGAAGATTTCGAGATTCTGAAAGAATTTGTACAAGAAATGAAATTTGACAGAATGGGTTGTTTTGCTTATTCTCACGAAGAAAACACTGGTGCTTACGAGTTAGTAGATGATGTTCCAGACGAAGTAAAACAAGCGCGTTCGTTAGAAATTATGGATTTGCAATCGCAAATTTCATGGGATTTGAACCAAGAGAAACTAGGACAAACTTTCCGTTGTATTATTGATAGAAAAGAAGGTGGTCATTTTGTGGGAAGAACCGAATTTGACAGTCCTGATGTAGATAATGAAGTACTTATAGATGCTACAAAACATTATGTGAAAACGGGTGAATTTGTAAATATAAAAATTATTGAAGCTACTGAGTTTGATTTGTATGGAGAACCAGCTTAGAAATATTAGATTTTAGAATTAAGATTTTAGATTAAAAACTCCGAAAACACAAAATGTTTCGGAGTTTTCTTTTTAAACTAATATAATTCCGTTTAACTCTGAGTCACGGCAGTTTTTACAGTTCCTTTTAGCGTTAAAACTTTCGGACTTGCATCGGCATTTGTGGTTACTGTTACCGTTTTTGTAAACGCCCCAACATTTGCCGCATTATAAGTTGCTGTTACAGTACCTGATTTCCCAGCTTTTATAGCTTCTTTTGTATATTCGGTAGCGGTACAGCCACAAGAACCTTGCACATTAGTAATAATTACATCTGATTTTCCAGTGTTTTTAAATTCGAAAATAATAGCTTTTGGTTTACCTTGTGGAATTTCGCCAACATCGATAGTTTCGCTTTTCCAAGTAATAGCTGTAACGCTTGCAAATGACATTAATCCTAATGTGAATGCTAAAAATGAGATTTTAATTGTGTTCATAATTTTAATTTTTTAATTGATTACTAAATTGGTTTGTCAAATTTGATACTTCAAAAGTAGCTGAGAAAAAGCTTGACTCTTGTTAACCAATTTCAAATGTTTGTTAATGACTTGTTAACAGTGATTTTGAATGTCTTTTTTGAGTAAATTTGAACAGATGAAAAATACAATTCACAATTGAAAACAAACAAATTAAATACCATTATAGTTCTTGGACTTATTGCTACTATTGGGATTCTTATAGCGCAATTGTTGTGGACAAAACAAGCATTTACACTCGAAGAAAAGAAGTTTTCGCAAAAAGCACATATCGCTTTGCTAGAAGTGGTAAAACATTTGTATGAAGGAACAAATCATGAATTACCTGTTGAAAACCCCATCAAGAAAATAGCAAATGATTATTATGTTGTAAATATTGACAATGATTTTGAGGCCGAGATTTTGGAGTTTTATTTGAAAGCAGAATTCAAAAAAGCAAACCTCAACACCGATTTTGAATATGCCATGTACAATTGCCAAAGTGACGAAATGGTATATGGGAATTATGTTTCGGCAACGAATAAAACACCTAAAAACGTTTCTGTTTATTTCCCAAAACACAAAAATCTTATTTATTATTTTTCGATTCGTTTTCCAAGTGAAACCTCATATCTGTTTAATTCATTACGTTTTTGGTTTATATTATCGATAGCATTAATTGTGGTTTTATTGGTTTATGTGTATTCAATTTACACGATTATTCAGCAAAAAAAATATTCTGAATTGCAACGCGATTTCATCAATAATATGACCCACGAATTTAAAACACCATTATCATCAATATTGATTGCTTCAAATTATTTGAAGCAACAAGAAAGCATTAAAACTGATGAAAGATTAGAAAAATATACTCAAATCATCATTAACCAAAGTAATAGACTAAACAATCATATCGAGAAGATCTTGAATATTGCAAAATGGGATAACATTCCTATGACGCTAGAAAAACAAAAACTAGAGCTTATTCCTATTCTTCATGAGGTTATTGAAAATATAAAACTAAAATATGAAACTGTTGATATTTCCATAAAAACTATTTTACCAACTGTCTTCATCAATGCTGATGAGTTTCATTTCTCTAATTTAGTTTATAATATTATTGAAAATGCGATAAAATACTCCGATGACAAACCTGGAATTATTATAAAAATTTCTATGACAAAAACTCATTTGTTATTGGAATTTATTGATAATGGCGCAGGAATTTTAGAAAAAAGCTTACCTTTTGTTTTTGATAAATTTTATCGAATTCCGAACAAAAAAAGTCATGAAATAAACGGTTTTGGTCTAGGATTATATTATGTGAAAAAAGTTTGTACTTTGCACGAATGGAAGGTTTTTATAAAAAATAATACTGAAAAAGGAATCACAGTTTCAATACAAATGCAATCTATATAATGGCTAATTTTAAAATACTTTATACTGAAGACGACGAAACTTTAGCTTTTTTGACCAAAGACAATTTGGAACAAAATCATTATACAATCACACATTGCAATGATGGAGAAGTTGCTTTAGAAACCTTCAAGAATAACACTTTTGATATTTGTATTCTTGATATTATGATGCCAAAAATAGATGGTTTCGAGTTGGCAACAGCTATTAGAAAATCTAATTCTGATATTCCCATCATATTTCTTTCTGCAAAAACACTTAAGGAAGATCGTATAAAAGGATTAAAACTTGGAGCCGATGATTACTTAGTAAAACCTTTTAGTATTGAAGAATTATTGCTAAAAATAGAAATTTTCTTAAAGCGTTCTCAGAAACAAAATAGTGTCGAAAAAAGCAATTATACCGTTGGCAAATATCAGTTTGACACTAAAAACTATATGATTTTTACTACTGATGAAAAAATAAAACTAACAGAAAGAGAATCGGAACTTTTGAAGCTGTTTTTAGATAATAAGAATGTTGTTTTGAAACGGGAAGAAATCTTAAAATCGCTTTGGGGCGACGACGATTACTTTATGGGAAGAAGCCTTGATGTTTTTATTTCTCGTTTGCGAAAAATATTGGCAAACGAAAATGGAATTTCCATAGAAAATTTGCACGGAATTGGGTTTAGGTTTTCAGTTACTTAATAAAATAATTAAGGTGTCGATAATTTATCGATCATCTGGTAAAGCAAATCTTTTTTTATAGGTTTTGAAATATATCCTGAAAATCCAGTTTTAAAAATTCTTTCTACTTCTTCACTTGACGTAAAAGCTGTTTGGGCAATAATAGGCAATTTGGGTCTCATTTTTTTTATGATTTCAAAAGCTTGATGACCTGATAGTTTTGGCATTTTTATATCCATTAGTATCAAATCTATATTATTGTTGTTTGATATTATTTCGACGGCTTTTTCGCCATCTTCTGCACGAATAATTTTGTAATTTTTTGTTTTTAGTATTTTTTCAATTAATAAAAAATTGAAATTATCATCTTCGGCAACTAAAATAGTTTCGACTAGTTCGGCTTTAGTTAAACCTTCGTCAAAAATATTTTCTTGATTTGGTAAATCCTTTTTATCTAATACTAAAGGAATAGAGAATTTGAAAGTAGAACTCACACCAAATTCAGATTCTATTGCAATTTGCCCACCCAATAATTGGATGTAAGCTTTTGTCAAAGTAAGTCCAAGACCTAAACCTCCACCTCTTATAGAATGGTCATTTTCTATTTTTATAAATCGCTTGAATATTTTTTCGAAATTCTCTTTTTCTATTCCTATTCCAGAATCGATAATGTAAAAATTTATCATCGAAGATTGAGTATCCATTTCGTAAAACAAAACAATTGTTCCTTTATCAGTAAATTTTACAGCATTAGAGAGTAAATTTCTAAGTATTTTTTCTACTTTTTCTTTATCGGATATGATTTTTTTAGAGAATCCGTTCTTAGATTTTTCGATTTTAATTTCTAATTGATTGCTTTTTGGAATCGTAGTTTTAACTTCATTTACTATGTTTTCTATGCATTCGTCTAGATTAAAATCGGAATATCTAATTTCAACTTGATTGGCATCTAGTTTAGACATTTCAATCAAGTCATCTATTATCAAAACTAAATTTTTTCCGCTTTTGTTAATTATCTTTCTGTATTCTGTTTCTTCTGCTTTCGAAATATCCTCATTATCTAACAAATCCGAAAAACCAATAATAGCATTCATTGGTGTTCTTATCTCGTGAGAAAGATTAGTCAAAAAAGCAGTTTTTAGTCTATCGCTTTCTTCTGCTTTTTGTTTAGATTTTTGCAATTGTACTTTTTGATTCTGATTTTGTTCAAAAAGTTTTCCTATATATCTAAATTCTCCTTTAATATTTTTTAGAGAATTAATAGCGCTTTCATCACTTCTTTCTAGTACTTTCTTTATTAATCTTATAGGCCTCTTAGCCCATTTTACTGCATAATAATGAAAAACCAGAATGGCAATTACAAATGCAATAGCTATTATGAATAAAATTCTTTTTGTTATACTAAAATCTACTTTATAAATTCGATTAAATAAGAGTCTTGAAATTGTTTTCCCATTGTAATCTTTTAAATCTACTAAACTATATACCAGTTTATCCTCTATTTTATTATTATTATTATTATTATTATAAAATCTTATTTCAGAACTACTGGTTTTTTCTAAGTTAGTAAAATAATTATTATCTAACAGCCTAACCATAAAAAAATAACCTGATGGCTTGTATTTATTCTTGAACGGATCGTCTGACGGGTTTATAGTTGCTCCATAAATTTCTGCAATACCTTCAGGGATTTTTAAATAAAATTTATCACTCTTTTTTTGGATTAGCTTAGCAAAAACTTCTTTTGGTATTATATTTTTTGTTTTAATTCTGGAGTCTGAAACACTGGTAATAAGATCACCATCTTTTGTATAAGCCGAAATGTAATTTATCTTATGAGTATCTAAAAGATTTGCTACAGATCTGTTAAACCAATTTAGATCTTTTGTTTTGGTAAACTTTACAAACTCGTCCCAATAGGTAATATCGTTTATAGTTGCCACATAAGATTCTGAATTTAAATCTATCAGCAAATTCATTTCATTTCTATATTGATTAACAAAACTGTTATAGATGTTTTTTTCTTGTCTTAATGTGTAATAATAAAGAGAAAAGAAAAGTATCGAAAAACCTACGGCCACTGTGGCTAACAGAAAAACAACTTTAGCGTAAGTTGTTGTATACAATACCCTTTTATTGAAAGTGAATTTCATAGAAATTTATTAATATTTAAATTTAACTAAATTTAGTTAGATTTTTAACATAAAATCAAAAAAAAAAAAAAAATGTTGTAAATTATTCATAACTAAGCCTTATGCCCAAAACAAAAAAGTTTTTACCAAATTGTTCTGTATTTTTAGTTGCTGCATTATGAGTGTAATTTATATAAATAGGTAAAGAAAATCCTCTACTTAATTCTAATTCTCGTGTAGCTTTTATACTCAAATTTACAAATGAAATTTTATCGTAATCACCAGCAGAATAATACTGTGCTTGGTTATTCAGCACTGCTCCTATTGCGGGTTCTAAATCAATATTTTGAAAGATTTTTTTAGATATTTTTGAAAACATATTTTCAAAGACATATCCTATTTCTGCATACGTTGTAAAATTTTGCCTTGGATTTTCTCCGTTTTCGTCATATCTAAAATCGTTTCCTGCAACAAATGCACTAATGGACACTTTGAGTGGTTTCCAAACATCAGAAAAATCAAACAATACATTAGCATCTACCGTTTTTACTCCATCGTTTCCATAATTAAAGAAGCTATTATCTATTCCTTCAATTTTTTCGACAGTTGGCCAATAATAATCGTAAACTTGAATTTTTAGAAATTTATTTATTTGATAAGTTATACTTAGATCTATTTCTTGATACCCATTTGTAGAAGAACCATCAAGAAAATAATAATCGTTTTTGAAGTTTGTTGTTGCCCAAAGACCAAAGGTTAATTTTTTTGATAACGCATAATTTATGGCAGGTTGTACAACAATGTCATTTCCTCCCCAAGATTGCCCTCTCCATATGTATCGGTTCATAACATCTAACGAGGCATCCCATCTTTTTTCTTTTTCTTGAGATATTGTATCTGCAATAATTTCTACTTCTTGCGAAAAACAATGAAAAGAAAATAGAAATAAGCTGAGTATAAAAAGTAGTTTTATTGTCATTTCCATTTTTTTGAATTAAAATCGCTTAAAACCTCATCAATAATTTCGAATAATTTTTCTTTATTTATCGGTTTTGTTATATAGTTCACAAAACCTGATTGCATTATCCTCTCCTGATCTTCCACAGATGAATAGGCCGTTTGAGCAATTACAGGAAGTTCTGGCTTAAATGTTTTAATTATCGCTAAAGCTTCATAACCACTTAGACCACGTGACGCTCGACGAGGCGGTCCGCAAGGACGCCGCCAGGCGCGCGGCGGTGGCCGACGCCCTGACGAAGGTCCCGGGCGTGCGCGAGGTCGACGCCTCGCGCGCCGACGCGGGCGTGCTCCTCATCGCGCTGGCCACCGCGGAGGCGGCCAAGG
>NZ_JAYSSZ010000293.1:0-2516 GCF_043720215.1 Flavobacterium sp.
GTGTGCTATATTTTCAGGAAGCAAGTTTAAGTGATACACACTTCCGTCTGGGTTTAGTATTAATTCTGATGATTTTATCATTTTTTATTTTTTTTTCTGTTTCACAAAGATGCACAAAGGTGACACAGAGTTTCACAAAGTTATTTTTTATAGTAATTGCTACGTCTGTTCACTATCGCTCGGGTCGTAATTATTTAGCCTCCAACACGTTTTACTTTAAATCCTTTTATTTTAAGTATTTCCATGATTTTGTCACGATAATCTCCTTGAATTATTATCGAATCGTCTTTGAAAGTACCACCAACACTGAGTTTGATTTTTATTTCTTTGGCTAGAATTTTAAAATCTTCGTCACTTCCTTCGTAGCCTTCAATAATAGTGGTGGCTTTTCCTTTTCGTTTTTCATATTTACAAATCATGGGGTCTTTTTGAACGTATAATTCGTGCTCAACTTCTGGAATTGCTTCTTCTGGAGAAGGTTCGTGATTTGGGAAAAGGTTTTTTAATTGGTCTTGTAAGTCCATAATTTTATTTTTTTGGAACGCGGATAACTCTATTTTTTTTGAACACAGATTTAATAAATCAAAGAAACCTTAATGCTTATTATACTTTTTATATTCATTAGTAAATATTTTTCTAATAAATTGTGGGTCTTTTCCAAAGTTTAATAATAATCCAACTTCACAATCTGTTGCTTTTAGATAATTTAATAGTTGGCATTCATGGGCTTCAACCATATATTCAACACACTTTAACTCAATAATTACTGAATTATTTACTATTATATCTGGAATATACTCTCCAACGATTTCATTTTTATAATGAACATTTAATTTTTTTTGATTTTCAACTTCAAAACCTCTTTTATTTAATTCTATTAACATTGAATTTTGATATACTTTTTCAAGAAACCCATATCCTAATTCGTTGTAAACATCATAATAAATTCCAATTAATGATTTTGTTAATTCTTGATGAGGAAAATTTTTCATATTTCTTTTGTTTGGCGAGTATATTAATATTTTTTGAACACAGATTTAAGAAATTAGAATAATTTAAAAAATTTCTCCAATTTCTTAAATCTGTGTTCAAAAAAAGTTTTTGTTATGGCATATAATATGAAACTAAAAAAAGACATCAAGCGAACTCAATGTCTTTAAAGCTATATAATTGAGTATTATTTTTTGATTAATCCTAAATCTACTAATCTTTCGTACAAGAATTCACCTGCCGAAATATCGTCGTATTTTTTAGGATTTTCCGCATCAATACAATTATCTAAAACATCCAATCTCATATCGCTAACAGGATGCATAAAAAACGGAATAGAATATCTTGAAGTTCCCCACAATTCTCTCGGTGGATTTACCACTTGGTGAATAGTCGATTTTAATCTATTATTTGTGTGACGAGATAACATATCTCCTACATTTATAACTAGTTCATCTGGTTCAGCAATAGCGTCAATCCATTCACCATCATGATTTTGAACTTGTAAACCACGACCTTGAGCACCCATTAATAAAGTGATCAAGTTAATATCTCCATGAGCTGCAGCACGAATTGCATTTTCAGGCTCAGAAGTAATTGGCGGATAATGAATAGGTCTTAAAATTGAGTTTCCTTCATAACCATATTGATCAAAATAAAACTCATCTAAACCTAAATGCAAAGCCAAAGCTTGTAAAACCGTAATTCCAGTTTTTTCTAGCATTTGGTACGCTTCTTTTCCTACAACATTAAATCTAGGAAGTTCTTTAACTTCAACATTATCAGGATATTCAGCCGCATATTTCGAATCTTTGTCAACATATTGACCAAAGTGCCAAAACTCTTTCAAATCTCCTTCTTTTCTACCTTTAGCATGTTCTTTCCCGAAAGAAACATAACCACGCTGTCCTCCAATTCCTGGAATCTCATAACTGTATTTGGTTTCTAATGGTAAAGAGAAAAAATTTCTAATTTCACCATACAATTCACCAACCAATTTGTCATCTAAAAAATGACCTTTTAACGCTACGAAGCCAATCTCTTCGAAAGCTTTTCCGATTTCATTTACAAATTTTTGTTTACGTTCCGGGTTACCCGAAAGGAAATCACGCAAGTCAACACTAGGAATGTTTTGCATCTCTTAAATAATATGTTAATAACTTACAAATGGATAATACCATCATAAAACAAATGTATAAATATTTTTTTTATTTGAAGCCATTTCCTGCTATCCGTTGCAATCTTTTTTTCGGAAAAAACCTCAAAAAAGGATTTCCACTGCTATCAGGGCTGCACATACCCAAAATCATTCATAATTATTTAAAAAAATCCGCGAAAACTGTTTCATCTGCTTGTCATTTTTTTATACTTTTGAGCCACAATTAAAAATTGCAATAAAAATGAATTTCGACAGAAAAAACATATCCAACGAAACGTTACTAGATTTATACAAACGAATCCTAAAACCACGATTAATCGAAGAAAAAATGCTGATTCTTATCCGTCAAGGTAAAGTATCTAAATGG
>NZ_JAYSSZ010000294.1:0-6468 GCF_043720215.1 Flavobacterium sp.
GATAATGTTTTTATCAAGAACAAGGGACAAGAAAATGAGAAAATCAATGACATTAATGATAATTTAAGGAAATTATTAAACGGATTAACTAATTCTAAAAATGTCATACGGTTTGAGGTTTCAGATGAAATTTTAAGCATTTTAAATAAAAAATCTGAAAACTCTATAAATACAGTATTAAGCAATCTTACTGAGCAAATAAAAACTGATTCTTTTAATAAAGACGAAGTTATTAGTACAATTAAGAAAGCAGAAAAGAAAATAGATGAACTTCGTAAAGTAAAAGATGAAGCAGAAGCAGAAGCATTTATTAAGCTAATTGAAAACGAAAAACTTTCTAAAGAATTAAATGAAGAAATTTCAAAAAAACTATTTGATAATTCAATAAACAATAGAGATAAGGATGATTTATTGACATTACAACATCAAATAGTTCACACTGCTGGCAATATAACCTTTAGTCTTGATGAGTTAGTAAAATCAATAAATAGTAATCTATCCAAAGACAAGTTAATTGAAGAAGTTCTTAATATCAATCTAGAAGTTAAAAAAATACTAAGTGCTTCAAGATTTGTCACTAATGCTGGATTCAGTATGGAAAGTGAGAGGATAACAGAAGATATAGTTCAATTTTCATATGATTATGTAGTAAATAATTATATTCCTATCAATTCATTTATTCACCAAAAAAGGCCAATTAATATAACATTTGAACCATTAGAAAACATAGGATACAAAACCAAATTTAGACCTTTAGAAATAACTGTTTTATTTGATAATTTATTTAGTAATTCAAAAAAAGCAAATTCAAAAAACATCTTTATTAAATGGGTTAAAACTAAATCTGACCTTATACTGTATTTTAAAGATGATGGTGATGGAATTCCTGAAGAGATTAAGGATAAAATATTTGATTTTGGCTTTACTAAAACTAATGGCTCAGGAATTGGACTTTATCAAACAAAAGATACATTAAAAAAATTAGGCGCGTCAATAAAGATTAATAATGATTTTGAAAAAGGAGTTGAATTTATAATAACATTTCCATTATGAAATTAGATTACAATATTTTATGGGTCGATGACAGAATTAAGGAACGTCCATTTCAGAAAATTCTAGGAGAAACAAAAGGATTTCTTTTAGATCAGTACTTTAATTGTAATATTATTGAAGCCGAAGATTTCAATGAGTTTGTAGAAATATTTTCAAAGAAAAAAGAGTTTGATATTATTATAACTGATTATTCTTTAAATGAAGGAACTTTTGGTAGTCAAGTAATCGATTTTATTAGAGATAGTCAACATAATTTCACAGAAATATTTTTTTATTCAGCAAATGACAATGTAAAAGACGTAAAACTTTTTAGTAATAATCGTATAACTTTTTTTCAATTAACTGGAGGAGACTATAAAGAATTAGAAGATGAAATTTTAGCAGTAATTACTCAAACCATAAAGAAATTTCAGAATATTGTAGCAATGCGAGGAATGATTATGAATGAAGTAAGTAATCTTGATGCACAAATGCTAGAAATTGTAGAAACCTATACAAGTAAAACAGAACATCAAAAAATCGTTAACAGAGTGCTTGATGAGCTGATTAGTTTTCATAAAGAGAAACTAGAAAAATCAGAAAAATATAAAAAGAATAATAACTTCGGTAAAGTATTGTCTGAACCAATACTGTTTTCTTCATCTCAACGAGCGAGCGCAATTGAAGAAATAGCGGATTCAATTGGAATAACAAATTTTATTAATGAATTTAGAATAAATATAATAAAAGTTAGAAATGAGTTTGCTCATGCTGTTTTTTGTTAAAGATAAAGAAACTGGCAGAGAATATTTTATAGATAAAAAAGATGGAATTGACTTTAATGAAGATAAATGCAGAGAGATTAGAAAAAATATAAATATTCACAAAGGAAACCTAGATAATCTTCAATCTAAAATTTAATTATTCTGCTAAGAGATATAGGAACAAACATTTTCTGTTTTTAAGTTATTTCCGTTCCAAAATCTCATAGAAATTATAATTCCCCATTATTAAAAGTTTATTTAAATCAAAAACCAAACATTTTTTTATTTACTATGCATGCATAATAAATATTTTTACTACATTTGATAATCAAAATAAAAAACTATGAATTTTTCAGCAAAAATGCTTCGTGATAATGCGCTTTCAGATAAAGTAATTGTAGTAACTGGTGGCGGAAGTGGCTTGGGTAAAGCCATGACAAAATATTTTCTAGAGTTAGGTGCAAAAGTAGCTATTACTTCTCGTGACTTAGAAAAATTGCAAAATACAGCCAAAGAATTAGAAACTGAAACTGGCGGAAAATGCTTGCCATTGCAATGCGATGTGCGTCATTATGACCAAGTAGAAGCGATGTTGGCAGAGGTTCTAAAAACGTTTGGTCGTGTAGATGTTTTACTAAACAATGCCGCAGGAAACTTCATCTCTCCTACCGAAAGATTATCGGCAAATGCGTTTGATACCGTAATAGACATCGTGCTAAAAGGATCTAAAAACTGTACTCTAGCTTTTGGAAAACACTGGATAGATACCAAACAAACCAATTGTAATGTTTTAAATATAGTAACTACTTATGCTTGGACAGGTTCTGCTTATGTGGTGCCAAGTGCTACAGCAAAAGCAGGAGTTCTTGCTATGACTAGAAGTTTGGCGGTAGAATGGGCAAAATACGGAATTCGTATGAACGCAATTGCACCTGGACCATTTCCTACAAAAGGAGCTTGGGACAGATTATTGCCTGGAGATCTTGCCGAAAAATTTGATACTTCGAAAAGAGTTCCGTTGCGACGCAATGGTGAACACCAAGAATTAGCCAACTTAGCCGCTTATTTAGTTTCTGATTTTTCTGCTTATATAAATGGTGAAGTGGTAACTATAGATGGTGGTGAATGGTTGCAAGGCGCTGGACAATTTAACGATTTATCTGCAATTCCTAAAGAAATGTGGGATATGTTAGAAATGATGGTTAAATCTAAAAAGAAATAAATAAAAATATTTATCCCAATAATGTAAAAGAGATCCCTAAAAGGTCTCTTTTTTTTTAGCCCAGATAGGAACGATATCCTTTTTGTTGCCCCTTTTCGGCGATACAAAAAGATATAGTGGATAGCTAGATTAGCTCCTAAAAACAGAAATCTATAAACTTTGCAATTTTGTTAACAAATAAGATTTCCTAAACTCATAAAAAATTGTATTTTTACGACTCAAAATTTCAAAAATAAAATGGGTAAAATCATTGCAATTGCTAATCAAAAAGGTGGTGTTGGAAAAACCACAACATCTATAAACTTAGCAGCATCACTAGGTGTTTTAGAACAAAAAGTCTTATTAATTGATGCTGATCCGCAGGCAAATGCCAGTTCCGGATTGGGAATCGATGTGGATACTGTCGAGATTGGAACGTACCAAGTTCTCGAACACAGCAATACGCCCGAAGAAGCGATTGTAAAAAGTTCGGCACCAAATGTAGATGTTATTCCTGCTCATATTGACTTAGTCGCTATCGAAATCGAACTAGTAGACAAGGAAAACAGAGAATATATGTTTAAAAAAGCATTAGCTTCTGTTAAAGACAAATACGATTATATCATTATAGATTGTGCGCCATCATTGGGTTTGCTAACTTTAAATGCTTTGACTGCTGCCGATTCTGTGGTGATTCCTATTCAGTGCGAATATTTTGCATTGGAAGGTTTAGGAAAATTATTAAACACCATAAAAAGTGTTCAAAAAATACACAATCCAGAATTAGATATTGAAGGTTTGTTACTTACTATGTTTGATTCTCGTCTCCGTTTATCGAATCAGGTGGTAGAGGAAGTTCAAAAACACTTTAACAATATGGTTTTTGAAACTATTATTCAAAGAAATACTAAGTTGAGCGAAGCACCAAGTTACGGAGAAAGTATCATAAACTATGATGCAACAAGTAAAGGAGCTGCAAATTATTTGAGTTTGGCTCACGAAATTATTAAAAAAAATGCTAAATAATATATGGCACTAGCAAAAAAACAAGCAATGGGTCGTGGTCTTTCCGCTTTATTGAAAGATCCTGAAAATGATATTACTTCTGTTAAAGATAAAAATGCAGATAAAGTTGTTGGAAATATTATCGAATTAGAGTTAGATCTTATCGAAATAAATCCGTTTCAACCTAGAACTAATTTTAATGAAGATTCTTTACAAGAATTGGCTACTTCTATTAGAGAATTAGGTGTGATTCAACCCATTACAGTTCGTAAAACGGAGTTTAACAAATACCAATTAATTTCTGGAGAACGTCGTTTGCGTGCCTCAAAAATTGTGGGTTTAACTACTGTTCCCGCTTATATTCGTTTGGCCGATGATAATGAATCATTAACCATGGCTTTGGTCGAAAATATTCAACGTCATGATTTAGATCCAATCGAAATTGCTTTGTCGTACCAAAGATTAATCGACGAAATTCAGCTTACACAAGAACAAATGAGTGATCGTGTAGGTAAAAAACGTTCGACAGTGGCTAATTATTTGCGTTTATTAAAATTAGATCCAATTATTCAAACAGGGATTCGCGACGGATTCATCTCTATGGGACACGGTCGTGCGATTATAAATGTTGAAAATCATGACATTCAAACTGATATTTATCAAAAAATTGTCAGTCAGAACCTTTCCGTTCGTGAAACCGAAGCTTTGGTAAAAAACTACCAAGAAGGATTTAAACCAAAAACAGAATCGACAGTAAAATCATCGTCATTTGAAATTAATGACAATGAGAAAAAATCATTTAATGATTATTTTGGCACTAAAGTAGATGTAAAAGTGGCTGGAAACGGGAAAGGAAAAATCACTATTCCATTTCATTCTGAAGAAGATTTTAATAGAATTATCAAACTAATAAAAGGGTAGTGAAAAATTGGTTTTACATAGTAATTTTTGTCACTGTTTTCGGGAATTTTTCTGGATTTAGCCAAGATGACTTAAGACTAATTGCTTTAGACACTACAACAACAAAAATTAACCCATTAGCGCCTGCCAAAGCTGCTTTTTATTCGGCACTTTTACCTGGATTAGGACAAGTATACAACAAAAAGTACTGGAAAGTACCTATTGTTTTTGCTGCTATTGGAACAGGAATTTATGCTTATTCTTGGAACAAAAAAAAATACAACGGTTACCGCGATGCTTACAAAGAGCGTTTGCTTTTAGGCACACAAAGCACCGATGCATATAACAATCAACTATCTGGAGGTGTTTTCTTGAGTGAAGCTAAACTAATCGATGCACAGAAATTTCATCAGAGAAACAAGGATTTATCCTTACTCGTAACAGTAGCATTGTATATTTTAAATATTGTCGATGCTAATGTTGATGGTCATTTACGCCAATTTAATGTAAATGGAAAACTTACCGTTAGACCCGACATTTATCAAAGTGAACAAAATTATACCCAAAATCTAGGATTTACATTAAATTATAATTTTTAATTATGAAAAAGCTAAATGTATTTCTTATAGTTTTTTTTCTTATTGGAGCAATTATTAGATATAGTTCATCTGAAATCGCTTCATCAATTAGAACTATCGATTTTTTACAAATTTTTACTATTGGATTACTTAGTGGTGTTTTATTAGTAGTATTAATAACAAAATTTAAAAACAGAACTTAATGAAAATTGCATTGTTAGGTTACGGCAAAATGGGCAAAGTGATAGAGCGAATTGCTTTAGAACGTGGTCACGAAATTGTATTAAGAAAATCGAGCACTTCTACGTATGAAGGTCTTGAAAACGCTGATGTTGCCATCGATTTTAGCATTCCAGACAGTGCCGTTTGTAACATAAAACAGTGTTTTGATACTAATGTACCAGTAGTATGTGGCACCACAGGTTGGTTAGAACATTATGACGAAATAGTTTCGCTTTGTGAGTCTAAAAATGGAAGTTTTATATACGGATCCAATTTTAGTTTAGGTGTCAATATCTTCTTTGAATTGAATAACTATTTGGCAAAAATGATGTCAAAATTTAATCAGTACAAAGTTTCGATGGAAGAAATTCATCACACACAAAAGTTAGATGCGCCAAGCGGAACAGCAATCTCGTTAGCAAAAGGAATTATCGAAAATTCTGATTATACAAATTGGACTTTAGACAATCCTACAGAAAATGACACGAGCGATAGCGAACTGGCGAAGCAGATATTAATTGATGCCAAACGAATAGAAAATGTACCTGGAACACACAGTATATTTTATGATTCTAGTGTAGACCAAATAGAAATAAAACATACCGCTCACAATCGAGAAGGTTTTGCGCTTGGAGCCGTTATTGCTGCCGAATGGCTTGCAAACAAAAAAGGTGTTTTTACAATGAAAGATGTATTGAGTTTAGACAATTAAATTGTTAGACTTCTTACATTACCAATAAACGATTAAACAAATAAACGAATAACC
>NZ_JAYSSZ010000295.1:0-6466 GCF_043720215.1 Flavobacterium sp.
AGACTAAGAAATAGTTATAAACAACAAATTCCACTACTTTTCACGAATCGATTCGTGAAAATTAGTGGAATTTGTGTTTTATATAACTACATATTCATAATCCAACTCTGAGGATTTAATTTTGTAGTATTCTGGAATATCAAGAATTTTAGAATCGCTTTATTGGTAAATGTATTAAAAAACACCTCACCTAAAGCCTGTTTTGTTGAGACTTTATCTCCTTTACGGACATATACTTTTCCAATATTTGAATAAGTCGTAATATAATCCCCGTGACGCAATACGATTGTTGCACTTCCGTTTGCTGCTTGTTGCACATCACTTACTTCTCCTGCAAATACCGAACGTGCTTTTGCTCCTCGTTCTGAAGAAATTTCTATTCCACTACTTTCAATCATGATAGATGGTTCTAGCGGATGTGGCTGTCTTCCGAATTTTTTCGTTAACAATCCTTTTTCTACTGGCCATGGTAAACGACCTCGATTGGTTTTGAAATCGTTTGCTAATTCTTTTGCTTCAGGCGTTAATACAAATGTGGTTGTGTTGGTTGTATTTCCGGCTTTTTTATTAGCCGCAGCAATAGATTCTCTAATTAATCTATCAATTTGTTTTTCTATTGCTCTAGATTCTTTTTGCTTTTTCTTGATGTCGGCAATAATCTTACTTTTATCTTTTTTAATCGAATACAACAATCTTTGTTGCTCTTGCTTGTCTTTTTCTAATACTTGTTTTTCTTTTTCGCTTTCGGCAATCAACTTTACTTTTTCTTGTTTTTGATTCAAAAGTTTGTTGTTGTAACGCTCTAGTTCTATTGTTTTTACTTTTATCTCTTCGCCTTGCAATTTTCTGAAACTAGAATACTGTTTCATATACTGTGCTCGCTTATAAGCTTGTAAGAAATTTTCTGACGACAATAAAAACATTGCCTTGCTTTGTTCTGAACGACTTTTATATGATTTTACAATCATTTTAGAGTAATCTTCTTTCAGAATTTTTAAATCTTTGTTCAGTTTATTTACATTTACTTGATTAATGTACATACTGTTTCCTAACACTTTGGCTTGTTTGGCCGTCGTGTTAATTAGTTTTTGTTGCAAATTAATTTTAGCTGTTTGTTGTACTACAACTTTTACAACCGATTTTTCTTTTGTTTTTTGACTCTGCAACAATTTTTCCTGTGCTCTAATTTCTTGTTGTAAACGTTCTTTTTGTTCTTCCAGTTTTCGTTGTCTTTCCTCTTCTTGTCCCCATGAGAGCGAAGTTGAAAGAATTAGTAGAAAACAAATAATATATTTTAACATGCTGTAAATTGTATCTAATTATTATAATTTGATTTGCTCATAACCACTTGGAACACTATACGGAAAAGTTAAATCTTCGTTGAATGTAGCGTTTTTATATTCAATCGTAATATTTGTGGTTTTATTGTCTTGATTTGCAAAAATAAGAAGTTCTCCTGGTATAATGCTTTCTGGATACGATTTATAATTTGAATAATTGACAATCATTTTTCTTTCAGGTGTTTTTTGGGTAATTTCTTGACGTTTTAACCAAAAGGAATTGATATCAAAAACATAACTTTTATTGAAATTTTCTTTAGCTACTTCCTCAAGTTTTGGAGATCCTTCTTCCATAGAAAGCAAATAGTCACCGTTGGACAAGTCATCTATAGTTTGACCTAACAACATATTTTGAACCTTCTTAAAATCTAAATCGGTTCCTAACCAATTGCTTAATGTTTTATAATCTCCTTCAAAAAATTTACCTCCTATTTTTTCGTAATAACGAACTTGTGTTGGTGTAATTATGGCTTTTGCCATGGTAATTCCAATCATTTTGACGCTAACCAAAATAATTTCGTCTTTTTTTATTCTAATATCTGCTGAAAGGCTTAACGATTGTTTCTCGTCTGCATAATCAATATTTGCTTTTATATACGCCGTTTTAAAATCACGTTTTACAGCATAATGGTTCTCTATAATATTAGAAATTGTTGTATTTGTTGTGTTTACAGCTGGCTCCGATGCAATTATTTTTTGCTTCGATTTGCAAGACACAATTAATAAAACCAATAAAAAAGGAAGGATTCTGCGCATTATTTTTGTTTTATTTTATTGGCTTTAGCCAAATATTCGTCACTTTTCTTTATGTTGCCCAATCCTTTTGCGGCTTCGGCTAATTGATTCAGAAAATCGATTTCTAAAGCTGTATTATCTACAACATAATCTATACCAGATTCTAGATAATCGTTCGCTTTTTTATATTTTTTTAATTGATTTGCAGCTTTTCCTGCAAAGAAATAATATTCTGGCTGATTGGGAAATGTATCTATTAGCTCTGAAGCTTTTATTTCTAATTGTTCAAATTGAGCTGTTTCTTCATACGAAGCCAATAAAAACATATTGGTTTCTAAATCGGTATTGGACGCTTTTTCTAAATTTTTTATAGCTAAATCCCAATTTTTTTTCTTGTAATAAAACTTACCTATTTCTTTGTAAACATTAAACTCTGAATCGTTTTCAAAATAGGTTGTTGCTTTGTTTAACTGAGTTTCAAATGTTGGGTCTTTTAAAACAAAAATCAGAAACTCATTGTACATTCTGTATTTAACTTTCTTATCAATTTTAGAACTGTTTAATACTGTTTCTAATGAGTTGGAAGCTGCATTTCCGTCATTATTATTAATGTGGTATTTGAATAAAAAAACTTGTGCCCAACTCGAATTTGGAATGTTTTTTTCCAATTTTTTAGCCACTTGCAATGCTTTTTCTTCCTGATTATTGTCGGAATACATGTAAATCAGCGAAAGATAATTTTCCTCGTTGTTCGGCGATTCTTCAATAGCATTTTCTAACGTATTTTTGTTGGACGAATTAGTTTTTGTTTGCGATGTGATTTGCAATTTATATCGATCACGAAGCTCTGTATTTCCTACATTTTCATCTAATTCATTTATTAAAACCAACGCTTTGTCAAACTGTTGCGTGTACATATAAAGCGACACCAAATCTTCTTTATATTTCTTGTCTAACGGAATTATTTTTTGTGCAATAACTAACGCTTGATTGTAATTTTTGGTTTCATAATATACTTCATACAAATCGATCAAATACCATTTGTTTTTTGTGTCAAGTTGTGTTGCTTTTGTAAAAGCTTGTTCTGCATTTTGATACTCTTTCTGAAAAAAATAATTCTTACCTAACTCGTGATAAATCACTGCATTTTCCGGTTGAATTTTTAAACATTTTTCTAGAGAAACAATAGCTTTGTCATAATTTTCAATCCCTTTTTGAATCAGTGATTCGTAATACGATTCTCGAAAATCATCTTTTTCTAAAGCAACATCTTCTGGCTGGATTTGTGCCAATACGTTTGCAGAAATGATACACATTCCTAGAATAAACCATATTTTATTTGACACTTTTTTATTCATTATTTATTCTAAAACCGAATAATCTCCAATACTAATACTCTTGAAATCACCATCAAAAATAGCATGATTACCAATCATTGCGTTGTCTAAATTGGCGTTTTTTATATGTGTATGAGTTTGAACCAAACTGTTTTTAATTTTTGTGTTTTGCAAATGAGTTCCTTTTCCTAACGACACATTAGGGCCAACAATTGAATTGATTAAAACCACATCTTCTCCAATAAAACAAGGCGGAATAATGGTCGAATTTTCAATACGAACATCAGAAGCCATCATATTTTCTCCATCTTTCTCTAAAAAATGTAGTATTCTAGAATTGGTTTCTACTGTTACGTCTTTGTTTCCACAATCCATCCATTCATCAACTTTACCTGGAACAAAAACCATGCCTTTTGCCATCATTTGTTTAATTCCGTCGTTTATTTGATATTCTCCTCCGTGAATTATATTATTATCTAAAACTAATTGCAATTCGTTTTTAAGAACGGCAACATCTTTAAAATAGTATATTCCAATTACAGCAAGATCAGAAACAAATTCGGTAGGTTTTTCTACCAACTCTACTATTTGATTTTTATCGTTTAGATTTATTACTCCAAAAGCTTCAGGTTGATCTACTTGTTTTACCCAAATTACACTATCGGCAGTTTGATCTAAATCGAAATCGGCACGAATTAAAGTATCGGCATACGCAATAACTGCTGGACCAGAAAGAGAATCCTTGGCACACATAATGGCATGACCTGTTCCTAGCGCTTCGTTTTGATAATAAATCGTTCCTTTTGCTCCTAATTTTTGAGCAATTGCAATAAGTTCTTCTTCTACTTTTTTGCCAAAACTTTCGTGAATTATAAAAGCGACTTCTTCAATATCTTGGTTTAAAACGCCAGCAATATCTTCAACCAAACGATGCACGATTGGTTTTCCTGCAATAGGTATTAATGGTTTTGGGATTGTAAGTGTGTGTGGGCGAAGGCGTGAACCACGTCCAGCCATTGGTACTATTATTTTCATGTTATGTTTTTTAACCGCAAAGTTCGCAAAGTTTTTCGCAAAGTTCACGAAGTGTTTTTTTTATTTAATTTGTTGCAAACTTACTTCACTCCAGTGCTCCCAAAGCCGCCTTCTCCGCGTGAAGTTTCAGATAAATCTTGAACTTCAATCCAATCAGCACGTTCGTGTTTTGCGATAATAAGCTGTGCGATTCGTTCTCCGTTTTCGATTACAAAGGCTTCGTTGGATAAATTTACTAAAATTACTCCAATTTCGCCACGATAATCAGCATCGACTGTTCCAGGGGAATTTAAAACTGTGATTCCTTTCTTGAAAGCTAATCCGCTGCGTGGTCGTACTTGTGCTTCGAAACCTATGGGTAATTCGATAAAAAGCCCTGTTTTTACAAGGGTTCTTCCTAGTGGTTGTAACGTTATGGATTCTTGAATATTAGCACGAAGATCCATTCCTGCCGAAGCGATAGTTTCGTAGTTGGGTAATTCGTGTTGGGATTTGTTGATTATTTTTATTTGCATTGGTTTTTTAGGTTCTAAGTTACTAAGGTTTATCTTGTTTACGAAATGCCATAGCCCTGATAACAGTGGAAATCCTTTTTGTTTTTTTCTTTAAAAAACAAAAAGATTGTAACGGATAGCAGGAATAGCTTCAAAAATATTAATTTCTTTTTAAAATACGCAGTAAAACTTCCTTTTCGTTTCTGTAAATATAATAACCAAATAGGATTAGTGCAAATATTCCGAAGATATAACTTTCACGAAAAACAGGAATGTAAAATGAAAGTCCCGAAAGTAGGATTGAAATACCTAAATAGGATCCTATTTTATTGATTTCGTAGGGAATTGGGTATTTTTTTTGACCTAAATAATAGGATACGAACATCATACTTCCGTAAGCTGCAATTGTAGCAATTGCTGATCCATAATAACTGAATTTTTCAATCAATAAATAGTTTAAAACTAATGTTATGATTGCTCCAATGATGGAAATGTAGGCTCCAATTTTTGTTTTGTCGATAATTTTGTACCAAACGGATAAGTTGGTGTAAATACCGAGAAAAAAGTTAGCTAGAATGATAAGTGGGACGACTTTCATTGCTTCCCAATAACTTGGGTTGGGCACCAGAAATATTTTTAGAATATCGACAAAAACAATGACAAAAAGCAATATAAAGGATCCTGTTATAACAAAATATTTAGTTATCGTAGCATAGGTTTGTGGTGCATTTTCGTTGCCTGCATGACTGAAGAAGAATGGTTCGATTCCTAATGTGAATGCAGTTCGAAACAAAACCATAAACATGCCTATTTTATAACAGGCTGCATAAGCTCCAATTTTAGATTTAGAAACATCAAACCAATCGAGTAATATTTTGTCGAAATGCTCGTTTATGGCAAAACCTATTCCTGCAATGAGAATTGGCAGTCCGTATTGCATCATTTTTTTCCAAAGTGTGAGATCAAAATGCCAATTTATCTTGAAATAATTAGGTGAAAGCACTATAAATGTTAGCAAACTAGCAACAAGGTTAGAGATAAAAATATAGCCAACTTCAAAATTTTCGAAATAAATAGTAGAGAAAAAACTATCTGAATTAGTTGCTATTCTTGGTAATACTAGTAAAAAGAAAATATTGAGCAACATGTTAATCGTGACATTTCCTATTTTAAGAATTGCATATTGCATTGGTTTTTTATCGGCTCTTAATCTAGAAAAAGGAATTATTACTAATGCATCGAGTGCTAAAATCCAAATTGTATAAGTTATATAATGTACATTGATATTTGCCCAACTCCCTAAGGTTTCTCTAAACAAAAGTGTAAGTACTAAAAACGTTATGGATGTCCAGAAAATAGATACAGTTGTAGTTGAAATTACGTTTTTCTTATTTTTCTTCGCCAGTTCGCTATCGCTCGTGTCTTCCAAATTATAAAAACGAAAAAAAGCAGTTTCCATTCCGTAAGATAAAACCACGTTAAAAAATACGAGATAAGCAAATACGATGGATACTTCTGCGAATTC
>NZ_JAYSSZ010000296.1:0-2455 GCF_043720215.1 Flavobacterium sp.
AATCAAAATAAAAGATTAGGTAGAGGAGAAGGTTCTGGAAAAGGTGGTACTTCTGCAAGAGGTCACAAAGGAGCAAAATCTCGTTCTGGTTATTCTAAAAAGATTGGTTTTGAAGGAGGGCAAATGCCACTTCAAAGACGTGTGCCTAAGTTTGGTTTCACAAACATCAATAGAATTGAGTATCAAGGTGTAAATCTTGACAATCTTCAATTACTTGTTGATAATGGTATTGTAACTGATACTGTTGATATGACAGTATTTATTACAAGCCGTTTGGCTACTAAAACCGAAGTTGTTAAAATTTTAGGTAGAGGTGAGCTTAAAGCAAAATTAAAAGTTAGTGCACATAAATTTACTGCTACTGCAAAAGCTGCTATCGAAGCTGCTGGTGGAGAGGCAATAGAATTGTAATTTTCTAAACACGATGAAAAAATTTATTGAATCGTTTTTAAGCGTTTGGAAAATTGAGGAGCTAAAAAACAGAATCCTAATTACATTAGGATTTCTGTTAGTTTATCGTTTTGGTGCACAAGTGCCATTACCGGGTATTGATATTACTAAATTGGAAAATTTAGCAACTCAAACCGATAAAGGTATTGGTTGGTTAATTGATGTATTTACAGGAGGAGCATTTTCGCAAGCATCTGTATTTGCATTAGGAATCATGCCTTACATCTCTGCTTCTATTGTTGTTCAGTTAATGGGAATAGCTATTCCTTATTTACAGAAACTTCAAAAAGAAGGAGAAAGTGGAAGAAAAAAAATGAACCAGATTACAAGATGGTTAACTATTGGTATTACTTTAGTTCAAGGTCCAGGTTATATCTATAACTTATACAGAACTTTACCAGCTGATGCTTTCTTGTTAGGATTTAATTCATTCGGATTCTTATTTTCTTCAGTAATAATTTTAACCACAGGGACAGTTTTTGCAATGTGGCTAGGAGAAAAAATCACTGATAAAGGCATTGGAAACGGTATTTCATTATTAATTATGGCAGGAATTCTTGCTAGAATGCCACAAGCATTCATTCAAGAGTTTTCATCTGTAGTAACTAATAATAATGGTGGACCAATGTTAATTGTTCTTGAAATTATTGTTTGGTTATTAGTAATTATAGCTTGTATTTTAATGGTTATGGCTGTTCGTAAAATTCCAGTTCAATATGCTCGTCGTTCAATTTCGGGTGATTTAGAGCAAGATTTGATGGGTGGAGACAGACAATTTATACCATTAAAGCTAAATGCATCTGGAGTTATGCCAATCATTTTTGCGCAAGCGATTATGTTTATACCTGCTGCTGTTGCTGGATTGTCACAATCTGAAACAGCACAATCTATAAGCACAAGATTTCAAAACATATTTGGTTGGGAGTATAATTTATTATTTGCCTTGTTAATCGTTATTTTTACGTACTTTTACACCGCAATTACAGTTCCTACAAATAAAATGGCAGATGATTTAAAAAGAAGTGGAGGTTTTATTCCGGGTGTTAAGCCAGGAGTTGAAACAGCAGATTTCTTAGATAAAATCATGTCTTTAATTACATTTCCAGGTTCATTATTTCTTGCTCTACTTGCTGTGTTCCCAGCTATTGTTGTAAGTATAATGGGTGTTCAGTCACAATGGGCTTTGTTTTTTGGAGGTACGTCATTGTTAATTATGGTTGGTGTTGTAATAGATACTGTTCAGCAAATCAATTCATATTTGTTAAACAAACATTATGATGGTTTAATGAAAAGTGGTAAAAACAGAAAAGCAATAGCTTAATATGGCAAAACAATCAGCAATAGAGCAAGACGGAGCTATCATTGAAGCATTATCAAATGCGATGTTCCGTGTTGAATTAGAAAATGGGCATATCGTAATTGCTCACATTTCAGGAAAAATGCGCATGCATTATATCAAATTATTACCTGGTGATAAAGTGAAACTTGAAATGAGTCCGTACGATTTGTCAAAAGCAAGAATTACTTATAGATACTAGAAAATGAAAGTAAGAGCATCAGTAAAAAAGAGAAGTCCCGAGTGCAAAATTGTACGTAGAAAAGGGAGATTGTACGTTATTAACAAAAAGAATCCTAGATTTAAACAAAGACAAGGATAATTATGGCAAGAATAGCAGGGGTAGATATTCCCAAAAATAAGAGAGGTGTCATTGCATTAACCTATATCTTCGGAGTAGGTAGAAGCAGAGCTATTGAGGTTTTAGAAAAAGCTCAAGTTAGTCAAGACAAAAAAGTACAAGATTGGAATGATGACGAAATCGGTGGTATCCGTGAGGCAGTTTCTTTTTATAAAATAGAAGGAGAATTGCGTTCAGAAGTTTCATTAAACATCAAACGTTTAATGGATATCGGATGTTACAGAGGAATCCGTCATAGATCTGGACTTCCATTAAGAGGTCAAAGAACTAAGAACAATTCTAGAACTAGAAAAGGTAAAATAAAAACT
>NZ_JAYSSZ010000297.1:0-2454 GCF_043720215.1 Flavobacterium sp.
ATCCCATTGCAATCGAAAATTTAATTCCCATTGCTTCAGATTGGAAAGCTTCGGATTGGGTTATTGCTAACACATTAATTCAAGATGAAATTCTGAACAATTCTAATTTTCCAATTCCTGATGCGAGATCACACGCTATGCTTTTGTACAGAACACCACAATCATTAAAACAAAAATTTAACAGGGAGAAAAACGAATTGAAAAATATATTTCAAATAGAAAGTTGGCTAATTCATCACGGAGAAAAATTGCAAAAACGATTTCAATTGGCTTCCTACAAAATGATGAACCATCTTATAAAAACAATCGATATTACTAGAAATAGAAAAGATTTTATAACAGTTGCCAAAGTCATTCAATCTAATATTCACATTATAGCGGTCGATACCGATTATTTTTTTACCGCCGATGAAAATCGAGAAACCTATGAAGATTTGAAAAAAGTAAAGCAAAATGTGTTTTACCACGAAATCAATTCCATACACGGACACGACGCATTTCTGATAGAATACGAACAATTAGGCAGCATTTTAAACAAAATTTTTATAACAAATAAACAAACAGCATAATGAAATGAGCATAACGATATTGTGAATTAACAGTAAACGACGCTATGCGAATTACATATGACCTTTAAAAAACAATAAAAACATACATATGAAAATATTAAAATTTGGAGGAAAATCACTTGCCCACGGAAACGGATTTGAGAAAACAATTGAAATTATTTTAGACAAAGTAAATAATAACAAAAAAATTGCCGTTGTAGTTTCGGCAATTGCTAATGCTACTGATGTATTAGAAGAAATTTTAGAAAAAGCAGTAAACAAGGAAGGGTATTTAGAGCAGTTTTCGGCTTTTAAAAAATACCAACAAGCTAATTTTCAAGTAGACTTAACAGAAGAATTTCAGCTTCTAGAAAAAACATTTGAAGGAGTTACTTTGTTGGGAGATTATAGCAAGAAAATAAAGGACAATGTTTTGGCTCAAGGCGAAGTTATTTCTGCCAAAGTGGTTACACAAGCATTGAAAGAAAAAGGAGTAAATGCTCACTTTTCAGATGCTCGTTTGCTTATAAAAACCGACGAGAATTACGGAAATGCCCAACCTTTAGATAGTTTGTCGAAAAAAAATGTCATTAATCATTTCAAACAAAATAACGGAACAACAGTAAATGTTATTACAGGATTTATAGGTTCAAACAACAATAATGACACAACGACTTTAGGTAGAAATGGTAGTAATTACACCGCTTCATTAATTGCAAATTATCTCGATGCTGAAGAATTACAAAATTATACACATGTTGACGGAATTTATACTGCCAATCCAGATTTGGTTTCCGATGCCAAAAAAATTGATTTTCTTTCTTTTAATGAAGCCAATGAGTTAGCAAATTTTGGAGCTACGATTCTTCACGCTAAAACGATTGTTCCCTTGTTAGAAAAAAATATTCCGCTTCGGGTTTTAAATACTTTCAATCACGAAAATAAAGGAACATTAATCACTTCTACTGCCGATAAAGAAGGAATAAAATCGCTTTCGGTTTTAGAAAATGTAGCTTTAGTAAATCTTGAAGGAAGAGGACTTCTTGGGAAAACAGGTGTCGATGCACGTATTTTTAAAGTAATGGGCGATCATAATATTAGTGTGAGTATCATTTCTCAAGGTTCCTCTGAGCGTGGAATTGGAATTGTTGTTGCTGCCGATAAAGCTTCGAAAGCGATTATCGAATTAGAAAAAGAATTTGAAAACGATTTTTATTCTAAAGATGTTAATAAAATTTCTGCAATAGATGATGTTTCGGTAATTTCTATTATTGGACAAGATTTAAGTACTTTCCACAAACCATATTCGGCACTTATAAAAAATAAAATTGTACCGATTCTTTTTAATAATACGGTTACGGGAAAAAATGTGAGTTTAGTGGTTAATAAATCACAATTAAACAAAGCATTAAATGTTATTCATGGCGAAATTTTTGGAGTTTCAAAGAAAATAAATATTGCTATTTTTGGTCATGGTTTGGTTGGAGGAACACTAATCAATCAAATTTTAAATTCGGCTTCAATAATAGAAAAACGTAAGGATATTAAACTTAATATTTTTGCTATTGCCAATTCTAAAAAAATAATACTGAACAAAAACGGAATCACTCAGGATTGGAAAAATGAAATCGAAAATAACGGGATTCCTTATACTATTCAAGGTGTTATTGCTTACGCCAATGAACATCATCTCGAGAATTTGATAGCGATAGACAATACTGCAAGTAGTAAATTTGTCGAAAATTATATCTCATTAGCAGAGCATAGTTTTGATTTAGTATCTTCGAATAAAGTAGCAAATACGTTGAGTTATGATTTCTACAAAAAAGTAAGAAAAGCATTGGCAGACAACCAAAAGAATTATTTGTACGAAACTAATGTTGGTGCGGGTTTACCTCTTATAGAT
>NZ_JAYSSZ010000298.1:0-6344 GCF_043720215.1 Flavobacterium sp.
AAGACATACTGTAGTCTTTTTGGGTACGCTTTACATAGCGAGGTTCCTGGGTGTTTTCCATAACGATGAATTTATGTATCGCTATTTTAGGACAAGACACTATTTACAAACAAAAAAGCCAGTACCTAAATACTGACTTTTTTATAAACTAACCAAACTAAACCAAACCAAACAAAATTCTATGAATTCTTATACAAAGAACATGATATTTTTCATAATTTAGAGTTAAAGCAATGTTATTTTATTATTAAATGTTAAAAAGATAAATTTTATTCAATAATAATTATTTCTTGTCTTGCATAGCAAATACATTCTTCAACAAATTAGAAGTTCTAGCATTTATGTTGGTTCTAATATCTTTTTCTTCAACAGCAATCATTTTAAAAACACCATTCATTGCTTGATTTGTAACATAATCAGTCAAATCTGGATTCACTTTTTTTACCAACGGGATACTATTATATTTAGTGATTATGTTGGTCCAAATTTTATCAGCACCAACTTTTGCAAATGAATTCTTGATAACAGGATTAAATTTTCCGTACAAAGCAGTCGATGTAGAACCTTGTAAATAAGTTGTGGCAGCACTTTCGTTCCCCATCAAAATGTTTTTAGCATCGGTAAAACTCATTCCGGTTACAGCATCAACAAAAATTGGAGTCGCTTCTTTTACAGCATCTTCAGCAGTACGATTTATGGCTCTTAAACCATCATCAGCTAGTTTGCTCATTCCAATTTTTCTCAAGCCAGCATCTACTTTTTTTAATTCTTCTGGCAATAAAATCTTTACAGCTTCATTTTTAAAAAAACCATCAGTAGCAGTTAGCTTCGTTACTTGTTTCGAGATTCCGTTGTTCAGAGCTTCTTTCAAACCAGCTGAAATGTCTACATTTCCTTGTTCTAAAATCCCTGGCAATTGATTGGCGACTTGCTGTAATTCGGCACAACCAAAAAAGGGAAGAATTGCCAGTAATAATATCGATTTTTTCATAATTAGAATATATTATTTTTTGTCTTGCATTGCAAAAACTTGTTGTAGTAAATTAGAAGTTCTTGAGCCTAAGTTGGTTCTTATGTTTTTTTCTTCGACAGTAATCATCTTAAAAACGCCATCTAAAGCCTTGTTTGTTACATAATCAGTAATATCTGGATTTACTTTATTAACTAAAGGTATGGCATTATATTTTGTAATTATATTCGACCAAATCACATCAGCGCCTACTTTTCCAATAGATTGTTGTACAACAGGGCTGAATTTTGTATATAAGTCTTTAGTAGTTGCATTTTGCAAGTAAGAAGTAGCGGCATTTTCTTTGCCCATCAAAATATTTTTAGCATCACTAAAATTTATATTTTTTATTGCCGAAACAAAAATAGGAGTAGATTCTTTTACAGCATCTTCTGCTGCACGATTCAAAGCTCTAATTCCATCATCAGCCAAACTGCTCATGCCTAATTTCCTCAAAGTTTTATCTACTTTTTGCAATTCAGCTGGCATCATTATTTTTACAGCTTCATTTTTATAAAAACCATCTAGAGCAGTTAGTTTAGAGACCTGATCTGTAACTCCTTTGTTCAGCGCTTCTTTTAAACCAGCAGCAATATCTATCCCAGAATTGGTTTTAGTCATAGTAGAAACTTTGTTTTGCCCTTTTTTTATAAGGTCTTTGAGTTGTGCATTACTAATCATAGGAATGAAAACAGCTAGTAAAAATATTTTTTTCATAAGGAAATGTGTTTTTCTAAGGTTACAAACAAAAATAGAGCCAATATTTTATTTAGAAGCACAACTTTACGATTTCTTTCAACATATATCCTGCTATTCGTTTCAATCTTTTGCTTTCTAAAGAAAAAGCAAAAAGGATTTCCACTGCTATCAGGGCTAAATTGGGGCTTTATTTTATCCATCAAAACTTTTTGGCTTTGTATCATTTCGAACAAAAAAATTGTAAATTTGCTACTCAAAAATATCAAATCCTCAAAATGGAACCACAAATACCTTATGTCCCAATAAATAAAGTAAGAATTGTAACTGCAGCCGCACTTTTCGATGGTCACGATGCAGCGATAAATATCATGCGAAGAATAATTCAAGCTACAGGAGTAGAAGTGATACATCTTGGTCATGATCGTAGCGTCGAAGAAGTAGTAAACACAGCCATTCAAGAAGATGCAAATGCGATTGCAATCACATCTTACCAAGGTGGTCATAATGAGTATTTTAAATTCATGTATGACTTGCTTAAAGAAAAAGGAGCAGGACATATCAAAATATTTGGTGGTGGTGGAGGTGTGATTCTACCAAGTGAAATTGCCGATTTGCAAGACTACGGAATTACTCGCATTTATGCGCCAGACGATGGTCGAGCCATGGGATTACAAGGAATGATAAATGACTTAGTAAAACAATCTGATTATCCAATTGGTGATAAATTAAACGGAGAACTGAAACATATTGAAGACAAAAATCCTACTGCGATTGCTCGTTTAATTTCTGCTGCCGAAAATTTTCCAGAAATTGCAAAACCTGTTTTCGAAACCATTCATAAAAACAACGAAACTTCAAAAATTCCAGTGCTTGGAATCACAGGAACAGGTGGTTCAGGAAAGTCATCGTTAGTAGATGAATTAGTACGTCGTTTTTTAATCGATTTTCCAGAAAAAACAATTGGATTAATTTCGGTCGATCCATCAAAACGTAAAACAGGTGGTGCATTGTTAGGTGATAGAATTCGTATGAACGCCATTAATAATCCTAGAGTTTATATGCGTTCGTTGGCAACTCGTCAATCAAACTTAGCATTATCTAAATATGTTGCCGAAGCGATTCAAGTGCTTAAAGCAGCAAAATATGACATTATAATCCTAGAAACTTCTGGAATTGGACAATCGGATACCGAAATCATGGATCATTCTGATGTTTCTCTTTATGTAATGACACCAGAATTTGGAGCTGCAACTCAGTTGGAAAAAATCGATATGTTAGATTTTGCCGATTTGGTAGCATTAAATAAATTTGACAAGCGTGGTGCACTTGATGCCATTCGTGATGTCAAAAAACAATACCAACGCAATCATAATTTGTGGGATGCTAATCCAGATGATATGCCGGTTTTCGGAACGATAGCTTCACAGTTCAACGATCCGGGAATGAATACGTTGTATAAAGCTATTATGGATAAAATTGTCGAAAAAACAAATTCAGATTTGAAATCGACTTTCCAAATAACTCGTGAAATGAGCGAGAAAATTTTTGTCATTCCACCACATAGAACACGTTATTTGTCTGAAATTGCCGAAAACAATCGTAAATATGATGAAACTGCTCTTTCGCAAGTAGAAGTAGCTCAAAAACTATACGGTATTTTCAAAACCATCGAATCAGTTTCTGAAAAATTATTAGTTTTAAATAAAGCAGGAATTGACGATAGTTTTGTCATTCTGACGAAGGAAGAATCTCATCCATTTATTACACTGTTATTAAAAGAATTCGACAGAGTAAAAATGAATCTCGATCCATACAATTGGGAAATTATTCTCACTTGGAACGAAAAAGTAAATAAATACAAAAATCCTTTTTATACTTTCAAAGTACGTGATAAGGAGATAAAAATCGCGACACATACCGAAAGTTTATCACATTCTCAAATTCCAAAAATCTCACTTCCTAAATATCAAGCTTGGGGGGATATTTTGAAATGGAATTTGCAAGAAAATGTACCAGGAGAGTTTCCTTTTGCTTCAGGATTATATCCTTTCAAACGTGAAGGCGAAGATCCGTCAAGAATGTTTGCTGGTGAAGGTGGGCCAGAAAGAACCAACAAGCGTTTTCATTATGTTTCTGCGGGATTGCCAGCAAAAAGACTTTCTACCGCTTTCGATAGCGTAACGTTATACGGAAATGATCCGCATGTTCGTCCTGATATTTACGGTAAAATTGGAAATGCAGGTGTTTCTATTTGTTGTTTAGATGATGCTAAAAAACTGTATTCAGGTTTCGATTTGGTACATGCTATGACATCGGTTTCTATGACGATAAATGGACCAGCACCAATGTTGTTAGGTTTTTTCATGAATGCCGCTATCGACCAACAATGCGAGCATTACATCAAAGAAAATAATCTTGAGGTAGAAGTTCAAGAGAAAATAAACGAAATTTATAAGAAAAAAGGAATCACAAGACCAAGTTACCAAGGCGAAATACCTGCTGGAAATGATGGTTTGGGATTGATGCTTTTAGGTGTTACTGGCGATCAGGTTTTGCCAGCTGACGTTTATAATGACATTAAAATAAGAACTTTATCTCAAGTTCGTGGCACGGTTCAAGCTGATATTTTGAAAGAAGATCAAGCTCAAAATACTTGTATTTTTTCGACCGAATTTGCCTTGAGATTAATGGGTGACGTACAAGAATATTTCATCAAAGAGAATGTACGTAACTTTTATTCGGTTTCTATTTCTGGTTATCATATTGCAGAAGCGGGTTCAAATCCAATCACGCAATTGGCCTTCACACTTTCTAATGGTTTCACTTACGTGGAATATTATTTGAGTCGTGGAATGAATATTAATGATTTTGGACCAAACTTATCGTTCTTTTTCTCAAACGGAATCGATCCAGAATATGCAGTAATTGGTCGTGTGGCTCGTAAAATTTGGGCGAAAGCCATGAAAAACAAATACGGAGCCAACGAAAGAGCACAAATGTTGAAATACCACATTCAAACTTCTGGTCGTTCTTTGCACGCACAAGAAATAGATTTTAACGATATTCGTACAACTTTGCAAGCATTATATGCGATTTATGACAACTGTAATTCATTGCATACCAATGCTTATGATGAAGCAATTACAACACCAACGGAAGAATCTGTGCGTCGTGCTATGGCAATTCAGTTGATTATTAATAAAGAATTAGGATTGGCGAAAAATGAAAATCCGATTCAAGGCTCGTTTATCATTGAAGAGTTAACAGATCTTGTAGAAAAAGCTGTTTTACAAGAATTTGATCGTATTACAGAGCGTGGAGGAGTGCTTGGAGCTATGGAAACTATGTACCAACGTTCGAAAATTCAAGAAGAAAGTTTGTATTACGAAACCTTGAAACATACAGGAGAATTTCCAATTATTGGTGTAAACACTTTCTTGAGTTCTAAAGGTTCACCAACTGTAATTCCTGCCGAAGTAATTCGTGCCACTGAAGAAGAAAAACAATATCAAATAGATATGTTAACTAATTTGCACAAAGGAAGTGCCGATAAAGTCGAGGAACATTTAAATACTTTACAAGAAGCAGCTATTAAAAACGAAAACTTATTTGCACATTTAATGGAAGCTACAAAAGTTTGCTCGTTAGGACAAATTACGAGTGCTTTGTTTGAGGTTGGTGGGCAATATCGACGAAATATGTAGTAAAATTAAATTAAAAATCCGTCTTGTTTAAATTTTACAAGACGGATTTTTTTGTTTTATTTATTTTGGAATTGATTTATCATCTCCATTAGTTGTTCCTGTTGTTCTACATCTTTACCAGTTACTTTCATGTAGACATAATAAATTACAAATACAGAGCTAAGTACTAAACTTACTAAATTGACAATTTTCCAAGTATTTGAAGAGCCTAAATTATATTGATCTGGATTTTCGGCTAAAAGTTTTTCATCTTTTTTACCAAGATATAATCCTATTCCAGATAATACTAAGCCTAAAATTCCGCTTGTGCAACAACATCCTATAAATGATGTTAATCCTAAAATCATAGTGGTTTGTTCGTTGGGTAGTTTTTGTTTTTCCATAAAGTTTTATTGTTAGTTAATTTAAAAAGACATTTTGTAAATATAAGATATAATCATTATCATTCCGTTTAGAATTGCAAAAAGCGAAATTAATGTATTGTAGTTTCTTTTTTTGTCAATAAAATGCAATCCTATAAAAATAAAAAAAAGGAGTAATGTGTAAATTGCTGGAAACATATAAAAAGCACCTGAAAAATCACCATTAAAAATCAAAACTAAAGCTCTTTGAGTTCCACAACCCAAACAATCAATTCCGAAAATTGATTTGTTCATACAAGGAATCATAAAGTCTTCTGTTTTCATTTCCCTTTTTAGATTAACCGTGAATGGTTTCTTTTGTTCCGTAATTTGAGATAAGTTCACCTTCAAATTCTAACCATTCTGCCCAGCGTTTGTCAACATCAACTTTATCTGAATATTTTCTTGCAAATCCTAAGAAAGTAGTATAATGTCCAGCTTCACTAATCATCAGTTCTCTATAAAAATTTGCTAATTCTTTGTCTTTAATATTCTGAGAAAGCACTTTAAAACGCTCACAACTTCTTGCTT
>NZ_JAYSSZ010000299.1:0-18427 GCF_043720215.1 Flavobacterium sp.
TCTAATTTTTTCATTCTATAAATTTTTTGGGTATTTGGTTTTTAAAATTGCGTAGTCTTTTGGTGGTAATTCCTCTTTTAACCAAGTTTTTAAACCGTATTTTGTAGGGGTTGACCATATTGGAAATATTTGCCCTCCTGTATATTTATTATATGCTTTTAACCCAAATGCTTTTACAACCGAATTAAATTGATTAGGAGAAATTGTAGTAAGTACTTCAAAAATTATGTCCCTTTGCGTACCAAGCGAAAAACCAGCCGAATTAAACAAGCTTTTGCCTGTGTTTTTCATTGCTTCGTATAAAGTATCTGCGGTTGCTTTTGGATTAAATAGTACCGAATTGTTTTCGACATCATCTAAATAACCTCCGTTTGGATTGTTTTTTTTGCTTTTATTCAGAAAAAACAAACCCAAACCAGTTACAGCTAAAAGCGTTGCACCTATTATTTTTGTTGATTTTTTCATTTTAAAAAGAATTGTTTGTTATAAATTTTAGCTGTGCTATTTGCGTGGCGTTAAACTGGTCGTATAGCCACTCTGTAAGATTTAGTTTTTTAAAATCTGCACCTCTACGACTTCCAAACTCATTATAAACACGAATAAATCCGTTATGATTTAAACCTGATAGGTTTTGACTAACTTTGTTAAAATCGTTTTTCACGCCATACATTGCGTTAAAAATATTCTCGGCTCTTTGTTTTGCCGAAACGATTGTAACATTTGCTGGACGATAATTTGAATCTTCCGAAACTTTAGAAAATGCTCCCGTAACTTTTCTATAAATTATATATCCTGCTAATGAAAAAATCCCGATTTTTAGGATTGTAAAACCTAAATCTAACGCCCTGCCAGTCGCTTGACCTGTTTTTGCTAATGCTTTTTGTCCTTGCGGTGTGCTTAACAATGTTACTAATGCTGGGTTAGATAATCCTTGTTTCATTTTAATTTTTATTTATTCGTGTGTAAGGCTAAACTAAAGGGAGTGTCTAGCCCTACTTTTTCACGAATGATTTTTTTATCCTAAAAAGCTTTCTATCATCGAGAAATTGTTTTTTAGTTGTTGTATTGCGTTGTTGTTTTTTCCTAGTTTTACCAATTTTTCTAAAATATCAGTATCTAGGCTAGATAAAAACTTTATATGCTCCATTTTTGCCCGTGCTTCAAATGGGTTAGCGGTTTTAATCTTTATTTGTATTTCGGTTTCTACTCCCATAATCCGTGTTTTTTTAATAATTCAACCAATTCGTTAGCAAAATTTACATTTGTGGCTGATGCGTTATGAATACTACTTAAAATAGTAAGCGTATTGTCATCAATCATTTTTAGTTTTTCGGCAAAATCATTTTTTGTAGGACTGCCATAATTTACTTCTTGTGATGCGTTTAAACCGCTGTTTTGCTCTTTCAAATGTGCCATTATCATAGGTAAACTACCTATACAATCTTTTATTAGTCCGTGATTGCCGTCCCTTTTAGATTTTTCTTTTTCCCAATCGTACTTATTAGATAATTCAGTTTCTTGCAAACGTTTATTTTCGCTCTCTAAAACTATATTTTTAGTTTTCAGTTCCGAATTTTCGGTTCTTAATCGCTCTGCTTCATTTTTTTGTACAAATAAATCCATTACCTGCACTCCGTTTAATCCAAAACCCGAAAACATATCGTTATTCATTTGTGGCATCATTGGTATTGGTTGTGTTTGTTGTACTGGTTGTGCAACTGGTTGCGTTTCGGTTTCTTCCGAAAAATTTACGGTTATCGGTTCGCCATCATTTAGTTTACCTGTGCCGTTTTTTCTGTAAGAACTTAAATTTAAGTGTTTGTGTCCCGATGCGTATAAATGCTCGAAAAAATTTACACCCGATTCAAATTCCTCTAAAATCTTTGTTGCAGGATAGTATTTATACAAATACAATCCGCTTTGTAAATCGAAAACAGACAGCAAAAACCGCTTATCTGTATCAATTTTGTTTATTATTTCGTTAACTAATTCCCCTTTCATAACTAGCAATCTTTTTTTAATTTTCGGTATTGAATCCAAATCTGACTTACTGGACTTCCTGTTGGGATTAATGCGTTTTGAAATTTTATTACTAATTCCAAACTATCGCATATTGTTCCGTCTGCCTGTAAAATATCTTCGGTACGTTCTAATACTGGAATATCATTTATTACCACTCTTTGCGTATTTTGTTCGGAAACAATTACACGTAAAGAAGTAACATTTTCTAATGTTATAGTATCATCGTCCGTAATCATACGGCTTAAAAGGACAGTTTTTTGCATCTTTATAATTTACAATCTTTGTTTTCTTTTTTGTAGTACAATACAAATTGTACATAAGTATCTACTGTTGGCAAAGCCCCAGTATTTGAAACGGATACCTCAAAAATATGGGTTAGTCCTTTTGTTTCTTCTCCTAGTGGTATATAGCTATCGTGAAACGCTCCGCCCATTCTTGGTTGCCATATTCTTAAATCGGAAACTTTATTGATTGACGAACCGCCATCATCTTTTATTCCTACATTAAGAAAAACTCCGCTTTCTTCTTGCGATTGTTTCATAGCATTTACGCCCAATAAAAAACCGTTAGGAAGTGTAAAAGATTTTGAACCAATATTTGCACCCGAAGGAACTTTAACCATTACGGTTTCTATTTTAAAATCCATATCAATAAATTTTTAAAAAAAAGGCTCTCACTACTATTGGAGAGCCTTTTAATATTTATAAGCTAGTTAATTCCTAGTTTTCAATTTTAATCTGATGACAATCAAAAGAAACTTTAATTATCGTCCCTGCTGGAGCGGTAACTCCTACTGGGAACTGAATTTCCATTGAAATTTCTTCGTTTGCTACCAATACTGGTAATGTAGAAACATCTCTGTATGCCGTGCTTTTTTGGTTAGCCGTTGGCTGATTCAATTCGTTTACTGGAAAATCGATAGGAACTAATCCTTTTTGAACTACTCTAAACTCACAGTTAGACAACTCTTTTGGTAAAGTTGTATCTCCTATAAAAGAAGCCCCTGCTGGCGTTGTACCTGCTGTTGCTTTTTCTATTTTTAACGCATCTATTACGATATGGCGACCAGCGTTAAGCTTGTTACCGTCGAAATTTGTAACACCTACTAATTTTTTAGTATTGCTATCCATTACGTAAAATGTTCCCGAAGCTCCCGAAACATCTACCGTAATGTATTTATTAGTGTCGTTTATACGCCCTCCAGTGTTCAACAATCCTCTTTCTTTTAGTTGCGCAACCGCACCACTTCTTTTTTGTAATCTAGTATTCATCTTTCCTATTTATTTAAGGGTTATATTTTTAAATTGTTTAAAACAATCTTTCTTTTTCTTCTACACCGTATAATCCGTCTTCGTCGTCGTCATAACCAAACAATCCTGCGTCTTCTTCGTAACCGTTCAATCCGTCAACTACATTTCCGTCTTCATCAACATAAACAGCGTTTAAACCGTCTGCGATTTCGTGAATATTTCCGTCTTCGTCCATAAACGTACCTGCTAAACCGCTTTCGTCGTACTCGTAAAGCTGACCGTCTGCGCCTCTGAAAGTTCCTGCCAATCCGTCGTGAGGACAACCTAAACCAGTTGCACCCAATAAGAATTGATTTACTTTTGTTGGGGCTGATAATTTTGATGCAATGCCTGCTTTTTCAAAAACATTTTTTACAAATCCGATTCCTCGAATAATAGTTGCGCCAATTAGCATACTTCTCAAAAACTGACTTTTTCCGTCTGTTCCTGTAATTTTTGTAATTCCAAATCCTGTCGCTAATGCCATACCTGCATTTACAAGCATTGGATTTGTAGTTGTTGGAAATAATCCTGCTATTCCGTTGGATAATGCACCACCTGTTACACCTCCGCCAATCATTACTAATTCTTTATTCATTTTTATTTATTTTTGTGGGTTAATGCGTAAGTTCCTAATCCTAATAACACTACTCCGACTCCCACGTAAAGCATTGTGTTATTTTTTGGTTCTGTTTGTAATGGCGTTGGCGTTGTAATCTCATTTTTATCTGAAATTTTTACTGGCACAACATCGCCTTGCGGTTCGTCTTGAAATTCTTGTTGTGCTGGTTGAAACATAGGCGCAACCGCCTGCGTTACTTGTGGAGCAATTACATTAAGTTCCGCTTGTGTTAATACATTTGGTGTGTTTGGGTCGGTTTCGTTTGCTACAACTATACTTGTTGCTACTTGCGTTTCTTGTGGTGAAAGTTTTAAACCTGCTTTTGCCTTACTCATTACCAGTTGCCCTAATTGGGTTTTTGATAATGCTAATGCTTTAGTCCCTAAACGCCCAACCGCCCCTAGTTTTGAAACTAGATTTAAACCTTTACTTGCAACTCCGCCCACTACTGGAACGAAACTTGCAACTAACGAAGTCGCTTTAATGGTGTTTTGTAGGTTTACATTTTTGCGAAGAAATCTCCCTAATTTAGTGCCTTTACCACCGTTTTTTTTTGCTTTTTTGTTTAGCCCGAAGCCTAAACCGTCCGAGTATTCGGAATATCCTACATCTATCATATTATTGTATATTTCTTAATAATGTGCGAGGTGCAAATGTTCCCTTAACCAATTGCTGTCTTGTTTTTTTTCTTAATAACGTATGCGGAGCGAACCCTACTTGGGTTACTTTTTTAATTAAACCAAATCCCTTTTTACGGTCTTTTTTGTTAATTAAAGTATGCGGAGCAATCATTGCCTTGTTTAGCTTTACAAAATTTCTTAAACTTATTTTTTTAAAAAAACCTCTGTTTAATCCTCCGTTTAGTCCTATTTCTATCATAATTCCTTTATTTTACTAATGCAATTATTCCAGCCAATGCACCTAAACCAAGTACTGTTGTACCCAATCCTATTTTTTTCTTTCTTGCAACTGCTTTTTTTCTTTTGGTTGCAACTGGTTTTTTCTTTGTGGGTTTTCTTGTAGCTTTTTTCTTCGCTCCATTAAGTCCTACGTGTGGTAGTTGTGTACTCATAAATAAATCCTCTTTTTTTATGTAAATCGGCTCTCGATTGTTACTTACGGTTGCATCTATGACATAACTCCCATCGTCTAGGCTTCCTGTTTGTTGGTTAAACGGTACAACCACGTAAACGTGTGTGTACAAATGCGGTTTGAAATTTGGTTGTTTTATTTGCCTTATGTAGTGCTTGATATTCAGCGAAGTAAGTATGCAACTAGCGAAAATACTGTAACTCTTACAATCAATTCCTAGAACTCTATTCCTCCAGCTGTTTGCGGGCGTTCGTAGTTGTTGTAGTGCATTATCCTGTTTGTATTGTATATGATTGTACAAAAAATCATATACAGCTTGTGTTGTTTCTTTTAGGCTAGCTTTTTTTAAATATGGCGCAACCTTATTACATTGTGTGTAATATTTTTGTACCATTGCTTTCATTTGCTTTGTGCTGTGGTGCGTATCGCCCACGCCTAAATTTGTTTGCGAATTGCCTACAACTGGAAATAAAACATTAAATTCAAGACCGTTTTTTATTTTTCTGTGAAGTGTTGTGTCAAAATCACTCATATACTTCGCTTTTTTTATTCTTTTTTCTCTTTCGATAAAGCAAAGATGCGAACGGTGTGTTTTAAGCGTTGTGTGAAGTGGTTTAAAATCCTTTAAACTGTTTTAAAATCGTGTTAAATGACTACAAATGATATGTATAACCGAAAAAAAACCAGTTGAGGAACTGGTTTAAAACGGACAATATATTTTTATTGGTATTTTCTCTATGTGGTTGTTTATCTCGGAACGCTTAATAAATCCTTTGTTAATGTACCAACCAATTGCACCTCCTTTTACTCTTTGTATTAATATTTTGCCAGTTCTCGTGTTTATAATTTTTTTGCATTTTGTTATCTTATAATAAGATGCGGTTTTTACCTGCCAAAAAACTGAAAATTTAACTGATATAATCTCCATATTGTATATTGGTTTTCAGTTAGTTGGTAGGTTATTGGGTTGCGACAATCAAAGTGTTAGCGCCTATTTGTTTATTACTTTTAATTCTTCAATCCACTCGAATCTAGTTTCATAATTTGCAGGAAAACCAAATAAGTCTAAAAATTCTAGCCAAACAATTCTAGGTAATGATTTTGGGGTAATAATTAATTTTGGTTTTCTTTCTTTCAAATCCTCGATAAGACTGTTTATGTTGTCTAGGATTACTTTTTCGGACAATTGTCGCCCATACATACGGCAAATGTCTTTTCTGCTTGGTTCGGACGGTAAAATTTTTAAATTTTGTTTCATATTATCAATTTTTTAAAGTGGTTGCAACTGGTTTGTATTTTACGTGTATTCTTTTTATTAGGCTTGGTTTGTGTATGTGAATTTCGGGCAGTCTGATAATATTTACACCTACATAAAAATAAACGCTGGCTAGTTTTCTAAAAATTTTCTTTATCATCTTATTTAATAATTTTCGATTCGTTACAAATTCTTTTTATTAAAACATCTATGCTATTATTAATATCAACTTTTTTAAGAGCTTCCGTTTTGGAACTTGCTAAAACAAAATATCTGAAAACGTGTTTTACTCCGATAGTTTCATTTAATAATTTTGTAATGTTTATTTCGTACAATTGATTCATATTATTTAGTTTCTAGTTATTTATTATTACTTCATTAGGATTTACTGGTACAAATATTTGCTCATTTGCGTATAGTTCTTTAAAATTTATCATTTCGGTATTTTCAGAAAAATAACAGGGTTTTTGCTCTATAACTCCTATGCTATTTTGCTGGAAAAACAAAACTCCTAGCCTTTTGTTTCCGTTCACATCTGCAAAATCTTCTTTATTGGCGGTTCTTAATTTCATCATTACATATCTTTCCATAAATCGATTATTTAAAATGGTAAATCCGTTTTGGGTTCTTCTTTATTTTCTTGTGGGCTAAATAAATCGTCGTCATTTTGGGTTGCAACTGGTTTTTCTGTATCGGTTGTAACTGGTTCAAAACAAAAATGCTCTACCGTTTTGCCGTGTCCGTTTTCTTTTTTCTTGGCAAATGCTTTTATTGGTGTGCCTAAAATTTTGTTGCAAAAAGTTTCAATATCTCGTTTAAAGTCCGTCGGTTTTTTCGCATCGTTTTCGAGTTCTTTTTTATAAATTTCATAGATTAAAGCCTTGTTTATCCATTGTATTTTTGTCGATTTTTCTATGTACGATATGTTTTCTATAACATCTACATCGGCACTAGGGTTGCGGAAATTGTGAAAAAAATCTGTAAAAAAATTAAATCCAGCATCACGAATTTCTTGCCTTGCACTTCTGTAAATTAAATTCTGACCGTCAACGGTTGGCTTTTTGTCGTGTGCCAAATAAAATTGTAAGCACTCAATCAAAAAATTATCATCGAGCAACCAATCATCTATTTTATAGTTTTTATCCCAAAGAGTTTGACCGTCGAAACTGTCCGCAACGCTACGAGAAAATAAAAAATCATCGTTTTTGTTATGGTAATAACTAGAACATTCAAAGTTTAACATACGACGGTTGAAACTGTCCGATAAATCTTTAGGCACGGCGTTCATTGTTACGGCAATTTTTGTAAAAAACTCGAACGGCACATAAACCATTTTACCACCTTTCCAGTTGCACGTTACATCGGCTGTTATATCTGTAAAAAATTTCGATAAATCAAAGTGCATATTCATTTCGTCAAAATGCAATAACCTTACCTCGTCGTCAACATCTGTGTATTTAAAACGCTCTGTATCTTTGTTTAATTCTCTACCGTTACGCTCCAAATGGTTAGGAACTAATGAATACAACCCGTTTACAATTACAGATTTTCCCGAACCTCCTTTATTATCCGTTATCGATTTTCCGATTGCGTGGTCTGTACCCAAAACAAAATAAGATTTTTGCTTTATTTTGTGTTCGTGTGCCAAATGACCCAAACAATACATTTTGTTTATTAGTTCTTGTTTTTGGTGCGTATTTTCGGCTTCGGTTAGATTGGTTGATGTTATTTGAAACTGGTTTTTATCTATTTGGTTTTCGTCTGCATCTTTAAGCCAATAAAAACGGCTGGTGTTTATTAATAACCGTAGATATTTACTATCGGTATTAATAATTTCAATATCAAAAACTCCCTCGTCGTTGGTTGTTATTTTGGTTGCAGTTGGTTTTTCTAAATAGTTGCGAGGTATAATGTTTTTTTTCCAAATTTGAATATCGTTTTTGCTGTATGGTATTTTCTCTACTTTATCCGTTGTAACATTAATTATCGTGTTTTGATAAAAATACATTTGGCTTTTTTCGGTAGTTTTTATCGTGTTTAGTTCGGTTCTTGGCAATAGTTTTACGCCCGAATTATCGCCAAAAAATATCGATTTTGTGAGCATTTCTTGTATTTGCAATGGTAACAACATTTTTTGCAACCAGTTGACTACAAACATTTTTACATCGGCTGGTTCGGTTTTTGTAATTACGTTTTTTTCTATTTTCAAAAATATTTTTTCGCTAATGGCTCTTTTGCTTTTATTATCCATTTGCGGAATATCATAAACATAAAAACCGTTGTAGTGCAAAAAATTTATTAATCGCACATTGTTTACTTGGTAAACGGCACGTTTCGGGTTGTAATCCCAAAACTCAAACTCTTTGGCTTGTTGCAATAGTTCCGAAAATTTATATTTTACACTCGCCAGCGTTTCGTTTTTTTGCTCACGAACCCAGTCCGCAATATCTTTTTTACCACGTTGTTGTAATTCTTGCGGAGGAAAAAGCATTTTTATTTTCAAATGTTTTTTACTCATTAAACCCATTTCCACGGCTTGTTTTATTCCTGTTTTGTCTAAATCGGGAACGTAAATAATATTTTTTGCAACCTCGAATAAAAAATTTAGTTCGTATTCTGAAATTATTTCAGTTTCGGAATTGTACCAAATAACATCGTAGCCCAAACTAGCAATATTTAGCGCATCGCTTCCGCCTGTTGCAATAAATACATATTCCAGTAATTCGGGTTCTGCATCGTCGCTGTCGTCAACTATTGAAAATTCATCGTTTGCAACTGGTTTTTTTGAATTTGCAATGCGTTTTAGGTTTTCATATCCGTAAATGTGACGTGGCGGTTTTGTGCCTAAAAAATGATGCTTACTACTGTAACCGTCTTTATTTTTGATAGCTTTTGGCTCGTAAATCTTTACAAAATCTTTGTTTTTGTAACCGAATATTGGATAGTTTTCGGTTGCGACTACTTCTAACAAAGTGGTTTTTTCTGTGTCTTTAATTTTGCGAACGGTAGAATATTTTTCTACTTCAAAAAAATCATACTGGTTGCAAATTTTTTCAGTCAAAAACGGAGCAAAAACATTTGTATTTTTGGTTGCTGGTAAATATTCTATTTCGTATTTTCCTACTTCGTCGGTGGTGTCTAACCAGTTTTTTGTAGGCAAATGCATCGGTTTTGCAACACTGGTTGTGTCTAGTTGAAATTGCGCAAACAAAGTATTGCACGCACCTATAAAATCGGTTGCATCACGGTTTATCACGTATGCCACAACATCGATTCCCTTACTATTTTCTTTAAAATTTGTAAATAAATATTTTCCTTTGCTGGATTTTGTTACGTTGCTAGAACCATTATCGAAACTAAAACCTTTGGCGGTTTTTTTTGTTTTTTCGGTGCTAAATTCCTGCTCCCAAAACAATAAACCGTCATTGGTTTTTTCGTAAAACAATTCTAAATCAAAAATTTTACTTTTCGATTCCATATTACAACTGGTTATAATCTGAAACCGTCAAATTAGTTGCGTTTTTGGTTGCAACCTCCATTTGTTTGATTTTATCGGTAACTATTTCGGATAAAATATTATAACAAACATTTATCCTTACTTTTTCAATTGGCGAAAAAATATCTGAAATGTTTAGTAATTCCTGCGAGTGCAAAATATGTTCTTTATATTCTTTTAGTTTTTGGAGGTTGAATATGTACATAACTATTATTTTAGGGCGTTTTTTAATCTTTCTAGTTTTTTTTCTGTTGCAACCACAAAGGCGGTTATTGCTTCCATAATATCGATGTTTGCGGTTCGCCCATCGACTATGTTTTGTATGATTTGCGGTGTAAACGTTCCGCCACTAGGAGAAGAAAACCCCAAACCAACCAAATGTTTTATAATGGGTTTAGAATAGTGTTTTCCTAAAACTTCCTGTATTTTTACTTTATTCATGGGGTATGATAAATTGTATTGTGTAATTGTAATTTTGTTGTAATTCGAGAACCGTTGCGTTATCTAGTTCCTCGTTTGCTGAAAAAAAAATTGTTTTGAAAACAGACGAAAACCGTACTTTTTGTTTTCTTAATTTTCTGCGCAAATGGTATCTTCGGTTTTCTTTTGGCGACCTCATACAACCAGTTTTTTAGTTTTGATAAATATTCTAAACTTGAATTGCCAAAACTCTAGCACCTCAATAAAAAAGCGTATTGTATTCATTATATTTTGTTCTCAATAAGTAATAATGTCATTTGCAAATTGTAGCAAACCAGCGCAACACTACTACGTTTTGCATATACTCTAACTGGTTGCGAGTTTCTAACAAACTGGTTGCAGTATCGCAACTAGAAAAAAATTGTACTTGTTGTATTGTGTTGTATTGTATCATAGTTTTTCAAAAAATGTTAAAATTTGGCACTTGTTTTGCATTATAATTTTATCGTTTAGCAACCAGTTTTATTATTGGTTGCAATCATTTTTTTTATATATTGCATAACGTTTTTATAATTGTTTTATAATGCATTTATAATGTTTTGTTGAAGCAAATATATTAAAGTATTTTCTAATTACCAAATAAAAATTAAATTATTTTCTAACAAATGAGTAATTCACCATTAAGAATTAAGCAATACATTGATTTTAAAGGCATTACAAATCAAAATTTTGAAAAAAAGATTGGTTATTCTAATGGTGCTTTTGCAACTCAATTAAAAAATAAAGGAACAATCGGGAGTGATAAATTAGAAAATATTTTAATTGAATTTGAAGATATTAACCCCGAATGGTTGCTAACTGGAAAAGGTGATATGTTGCGAGAATTAGCGAATAATGTAGTGAACAAACCGAAAGAAGCTTATAATCTTGCAACCAAAAACGAAAATTGCAACCAAAAAATAAAAGAACTAGAAGATAGGATAGATTTTTATAAAGAGAAAATACAATTTGTAGAGCGAAAACTAGAAGATTGCGAGGACGAAAAAAAACGTAACAAAACTATTAGCTAAATGGCTATGTAATAATTAACTAAAAACAAATAACTATGAAAAAAATTATTTTGGTTGCAATTTTTGTAATGTTTTCAAGCTACTGTAAAGCAGACCAGTTGCAAATAATTACAAAAGAACAGGCTATAAAAGCGGTAGAATTAATCAAAAAACAAGAAATTGTAGTGGTGTGGTGTTCTTGTTGCGAAAGTGGAACAACTGGAGCAGAACCGCAAATAATAGCTGTAAGAAACGTTTATTACAAAATTGCCGATTTGTCGAGTAGTGCCGAAGAAAATTATATTGTTGTTGTTCAAGGTGTAAATTTACATTATAAAATCGCTTTCGATGATGAAATTGATTTAGCGTACACTCATATCGGGATTAATGATGTTGCCTATACGGTTGCGCAAACTTTAAGAATACCATTTAGAAAATGCAACGATGGAAATGTTTGGTCTGATTTATCAGCAATTTATATTCAAGATAAAAATTAAAATTATGGCAGAAGAAAAAAAAGATAAAACTGGTTTATATACCGCAATTATTGCAGGAATTGTAGCTTTATCGACAGGTGTAATGACAAATTATGATAAAATTACTGGTTCGGGAACGGTTGGAACAACCGAAACTAAAAAAGAAGTTGTTGCAGACACAATTTCATTTGGTTACAAACTCGACAAAATAATAAAAGACTGTCCTAATGATTTTTCTAATTTAACAGGTAATAAACAAGGAGTTGACGAAGATTCAAAAATTTATTATTCAAAATTATATTTTCAAGAGGGAATGTCTAGTATTTACGTTACAGATGGAGAAAGTCCATATTTTGATATATCAATATATATCGGAAGCGATAAAACAGAAGCACAAAATAAGAAATTAGATATTGTAAAAAAAGTAAGTGAGTTTTTTAAAACAGAACCCGAAATAAAAGAAGAAAAACAAGAAGATGGCGGTCTAGTAAATTCCATTGTTTTTGACAAAGGAAATATACAAGCGATAATTCAAGATCACGCAAAAACGGACAATTCAAATGAAATTGATTTAATAATTAGTAAAAAATAAAAATTCTCGCTTAATTTAAACCAGTTTTATTTGTAAAATTGGTTTTTTTTATGGTTATTTGGTTTTTTTGTTTCTTGAAGTAAGGAAACAAAACAAAGACATAGAAACAACAAAGAAACAAAATATTTGTTTTAACTTATTGATTATTAGTTGGTTATATATTTTGTTTCTCTGTTTCTCTATTATTTACTATATATTGTAAAAAATAAAATAAATTACATATATAAAAGATATAGGGATTCCAGCAACTAGGTTAAATCCGCTCTGCTGTTTCCCTGCAAATTTTTATAAAAAAGTAAAAGGGGTGTGGGGAAAAATCATAATATATAATAAAAACCCTTTACCCGTAAGCGTTCAGCAAGTATTATTAATGTCAAAATCGTGTCAAATAATAGATAATTGTATAGTTTTAAGATAATTAAACCGTTGAAAATTAACAAGATAGAAATGTAATAAAGAGTGAAACGCTCCGATATTCTCCACAAAGGTGGTCGATTCTCACGAAGCTTCGAAATCGAGATGATATTTCCTCTATAAAATTAAAACCAAAAAACCAAACTAAAGAAAACGCCTTAACTATAAGTTGAGGCGTTTTCGTTATTTATAATTTGTTCCGATTCGTCTAGTAATAAAACTATTTTATCTGATGTTGCAACCAGTTCTTGATATTTTTTTTCAGCTTTTTGTATTTCCCCTTTTGCTTTCAGGTTTATAATTTCTGTTACTAAAAGGTGTAGTTTTTCGTGTTGAAATTCTAATTTTTTCACAGATTCTATATGGCCGTATTTGTCTTTTCCTTCGCTATAATACCATTTTCCAAAATCACAATGATAATGAGAAACTGCTTGATTTTCGGTTAAGCTTCCTTCTCCGTCTAGGAAATGACGTATTTTATATTTCCATTTTAGGTGTTTTAATTTAGCATCTATAAAATCTATATTAAAAACTTCTTGGTGGTGTATGTTGTTTTTAGAATACGTGTTTATAAAATTAGACAATTCTTTCGACGAAGAATCTAAATCGCTAATTTCGGTTTTTATGATATCTAATAATTCGTTTATTTCAAACAGATTTGAATCTTCATCTATCAAATCAATAACACCAATAATATTAGTTAATGGTTTTCTGAAATGGTGCGAATTTTTGAATGCTAATTCTTCAAATTGAGCAATATAATTGGCATTTTGAAATTCATTTTCTTTCATTTCTGTAATATCATGTCCTATTGATAGTATTTCGACGACTTCTTTATTGGTGTCAAAAAAAGCGATTTCGTCCCATTTTATCCATCGTTTTTGTCCTAGTGAGTTTACTCTAAGGATAACCACGGTTATTTTTGGATTTTCATAGGATATAGAATCAAATAATTTTAAATAAAATTCATCAACTATACTAGGATCTAGTGTCTTGTAATTTGTTCCTATAAAATAGTCTTTGTCTTTTCCGAAAAAATCACAAAATGCTTTATTTGCATATTTTCTATTACCGTACTTATCTGTAATCGTTATTAAATCGGTTTGATTTTCTAGCAATAAACTAAATCTTTTTTCGCTTTTCGATAGCTTTTCGACTGCTAGTTTTTCTTTTCCTTCAATGGTTTTTTTATCTGTAATATCTGATGAAACAGTAAGAAATTTGGTGATGTTTCCATTAGAATTTTTTACCGGAAGTATAGAAGATACTATCCAGAAATCGCTTCCGTTTTTTGTTTTAATATTCGATTCTCCTCTCCAAACTTTTCCCGAAATAATCGTTTTATTTATATTTTCGTAAAATTCTTGGCCGTGATAATCTGACTTCAAAATGTTTATATTTTCTCCCAAAAGTTCTTCTCTTTCGTAGCCTGTTTTTTCGAGATATAAATCGTTTATTTTTAAAATTTTTCCGTCAAAATCGGTAACAATCGAACTCAAATTATCATTTATCGCCATCTGATAAGAATACAATTCTTCGCTAGATTTTTTGACCAAGAAATCCAGTTTTTTATTAAAATCAGATAGTTCACTATTTGCAGATTTTAGTTTTTCGTCCGCTTCTTTTTGGCTTTCGAGCGAAGAGTTTAGTTTTTCGAAATTTTTATCTAATTTTTTCGAAATAGCCGAGCTAATATCAATATTTATCATGGCTAAGAAAAACACCGTTCCAGCAGTTGTATAGGCTAATATGGCATTTATAATAAAATAATTTACTTTGCCATTAGGTATAAATGGTGTTACAGAATCATAATATATGTAAGTAAAATATAATATAGAACAAGCTATCATAGTTATATATGCCATTTTTTTTTCTCGAAATATAGAAACGCTACCGCACGCCAATGCAATATAAAGTAATTGGGCACCTGTCCTTCTGGTATAAAAAGCCCAAATTGTAATCACAAGTAAGATTCCTAATAAAGTAAGATTTCGAGCTAATTTGTACTTTTTTTTGTAATTAAAAAACAAAACGCTAATTGGTACGGGCAGAATAATTAGAGCTATATATTGCTTGTTGAAGTTTAGCAAACAGTAAGCTATTGTTATAAAAATACTGCCTAAAATCATTATTATAGAAATTGCGTTTAACGTTGCTATGCGCTGTCTTTCTAAATAATGCAAATTATCTTTACGCCCAATATTTAGAGCGTCTTTCCATTTCTGTAAAAAGTATTTTATCATTAAAATTTTCTCTAATAATTTTACACCATCTTCTATTAATTCTTTATCGACAATCTCCGAATAATTTTTATAACAAGTAAACGATTTTAAAACAAAAAAGCGATTTCTTTTTAAAAAAATCGCTTAAGTGTTTATTATGTCCGATGAAATTACATCTCAGCAGAAACTTTATTTGCGTTTCGTCTGTCACGCAACCAATATTTAGTTCTCTTAACTAGGTAGAACATTACTGGAACCATAACAAGTGTTAAAACTGTTGCATAACTTAACCCGAAAATAATAGTCCAAGCCAATGGTCCCCAGAAAATTACGTTATCTCCACCCATAAAAATATGAGGATTCAAATTGGTGATTAAAGAGAAAAAATCAAAGTTTAGTCCTATTGCTAGTGGGATTAATCCTAAAATAGCAGTCAAAGCAGTTAGTAATACTGGACGCAAACGTGATTTTCCGCTTTCAATAATAACTTCTTTTATTTCTTCAAGAGTTAAATCGTCGTGACTTTGTAGTTTGTTATCTATAACTTTTTTGTCTAATAGAAGTACGAAGAAGTCCATTAATACAATTCCGTTTTTTACCACAATACCAGCGAGTGAGATAATACCCATCATGGTCATTAGGATCACAAAATCCATATTGGCAATCACATACCCGTAGAAAACACCACTAAAACTTAGTATAACGGTAAACAAAATCACCATTGTTTTAGAAACCGAATTAAACTGCAATACAATAATAATCGTAATTCCTGCTAAGGCTAAAAATAAAGCATAAAGTAAGAAACTTTGGTTTTTACCTTGCTCTTCTTGAACTCCAGAGAACGAATACGTTACCGTTTTTGGTAATTGATAATCTTTCAAATCATCTTCAATATTTTTTGTAATCGCATCGCCATTATAACCCGTCAAGACGTTAGAATAAATCGTCATGATTCGTTTTTGATTTTTACGTTTAATCTGATTGTAAGTGGTTGTTTTCTCTGTTTTAGAAACAGCCGAAATTGGCACTTGCATCATTTGTCCGTTATTCTGATTACGGAAAGTTAACGATTGGTTAAACAACACACTTTCGTTCTTGCGTTGGTCTTCTTGCATACGCATCGTGATGTTATAATCATCATCTCCTTCTTTGTAAGTAGAAATTTCTTGACCATATACTGAACGACGCAAATTGAAACCCAATTGTCCTGTCGAAACTCCTAAACTTCCTGCGCTAACTCTATCTACTTTTACTTCAAGCTCTGGACTTTGTTTGTTTACATCGACACTCAAACGTTCTATTCCAGGAATATTTTTTGCATTAATAAAAGCAATCATTTTGTCCGCTTCTTTAAGCATTACATCATAATCGATTCCTGTTAGCTGAATACTAATTGGGTAACCTGCTGGTGGTCCTGCGGCATCTTTTTCAACCGTAACTTTTGCTCCAGCAATTGCTTTTACTTTACCACGAATTTCTTCTAATATATCGGCAGTATTAATTCCTTTTCTGAATTTGAATTCAGAAAAATTGACAGTTACTTTTCCTTTGTATGGTGTTTCTGAAGCTGAACCCGCATCGGTATTTGGATTTCCTGCACCGACTCCTACTTGAGAAACGATAGATTCTGCAAGGTAATTTTTGTTGGTTGTTGGATCAATATATTTACTTAAAATTGAAATAACTTGTTTTTCAACAAATAAAGTAGCTTTATTGGTTTTTTCAATATCTGTTCCTTGCGGATATTCGATATAAGTAATTGCCTGATTTGGAATATTATCAGGGAAAAACAATACTTTTCTCGGGAAAATTCCTAATAATATGAATGAGAAAAACAACATTCCAATAATAGTTCCTAAAGCAATCCAAGCTCTTTTTCCTGTAAGGATTTTAGCTAAAAAGCTTTTGTATTTTTCTTCCATTCTTGGAAAAAAACTATGTTGGAAATCTTGTGTCCATTGGTATAATTTCAAATGATAAAGCCACATTAGGCCTAATGAAATTAAAGAAATATGGCAAATTGCTTTTGAAAAAGTAATACTAAAAATTATAATTTTAAAGTATGGAAAAGTTCCATTGAATACATATCCAAATAATCCAAAAACCAATGCAAGAGTAAGAAATATTTTGGTATAAAATTTCAGACTTTTTCTAGATATATTTTTATCTTCAATATCCATAGATCCGCCAGTCATAGCAGCATTTACAACCATTGCTACGAATAATGAAGCTGATAAAGTTACTGTTAAAGTGATAGGAAAATATTTCATGAATTTCCCCATAGTTCCTGGCCATAATGCAAATGGTAAAAACGCCATTAATGTTGTTGCTGTCGATGAAATTACAGGCCAAGCGATTTCTCCAATTCCAATTTTGGAAGCTTGAACTCTATTCATTCCTTTTTTCATGTTGGCAAATACGTTATCGACGACAACAATTCCGTCATCGACTAGCATTCCTAATCCCATTACTAATCCGAAAAGAACCATCGTGTTTAGCGTTAATCCAAATGCCGAAAGTATGGTAAATGCCATTAGCATTGATAAAGGAATCGCTGCTCCAACAAATAAGGAGTTTCTAAGTCCCATCGTAAACATTAAGACAATCATAACCAATACAATTCCGAAGATAATGTGGTTAGACAATTCGTCAACTTGGTGTTCTACTCGAGAAGATTGGTCGTTAGAAAGCTCTAATTTTAAATCTTTTGGTAAATAAGGTACTTTTGCTTTTTCTAATTTTTCTTTTACTTGCTCGATAGCAGAAATCATGTTTTGATTTGAACGTTTTTTAACGTTAAGCATCACAACTTCGGTTCCTTTTTCGCGAGCATAAGTTGTTTTTTCTTTTTCTTTAAAACTTACTTTAGCAATATCTTTTAAGTAAACCGTTCCTCCGTAAGATTTTACAATTACGTTTTCTAGTTCTTTAGGATCTTTAATTTCTCCAACGATTCTGATGTTATTTCTAGAACCTTGAGAGATTAAATTTCCACCAGAAAGCGTCATGTTTTCGTATTTGACTGCATTCTGAATTTCATCAAAAGATACTTGTGCTGCTGTCATTTTGAAAATATCAACAGCAATTTCTACTTCTTTATCATCGACACCAAGAATATCAACTTTTTTAACTTCCGGGATTTCTTCGATATCATCTTGAAGCAATTCGCCGTATTTTTTTAGTTGTTGTGTAGTATAATTTCCTTGCAAATTGATGTTCAAAATAGGTACTTCTTCCGAAATATTCAATTCGAAAACATTTGGTTCTACTTTGCTTCCATTGTCAAGATTTGGCCAATCGGTATCGGCTTTTATCACATCAACTTTGTCTTTTACTTTGGTTTTTGCTTCTTCTACCGAAACTTTATCTGCAAATTCTACTACAATCATTCCATAATCTTGAAATGAACTTGAAGTAATTTTCTCGACACCTGTAATGTTTTTTATTTCTTTTTCGAGTGGTTTTACGATTAGTTTTT
>NZ_JAYSSZ010000300.1:0-18361 GCF_043720215.1 Flavobacterium sp.
AATTCAGCAGCAAATGAACCTACGCCACCTAATCCTACAACTAAAACATTTGCATTTTGCAATTTATTTAAACCTTCTTTTTTGAATAAAAGCTCCGCTCTTTCCGTCCATTCTGCCATAATATGTTTATTCGATTATTTACTTCGTCAGTTCGCTAACGCTCGTGTGTTTATTCGGTTATTTGAAAAACAGTTTTAAAGTTAGTTTTAACTATTTCCTGTAATTCTGAAACCTCAATATTTTTATATTTTGCTGCTAATTCGTATACTTCGCCTAATGTTTCCTCGATTGTATCTGTTTCTAGAAAAAATCTATCGTTAGGAACTTGTTTGAAAACAGATTCTAATTCTGGATTTCTTAGCAAATACTTTCCAAACGAAAGATAAAATCCGCTATCTAAAAGCGATTTTGCTATTTGTTCATTTTTAGAAAATCCGTGAATAATCATTGGGACTTCAACTTGTAATTGTTTTTTTATTTCGATAATTTCCTGATAAGCCGAAACACAATGCAAAATTACAGGTTTTTTATATTGCATAGCTAATCTCAATTGCTTTTCAAAAACTTGCGTTTGAATTTCCATCGAAATTTCGATTCTTTTATCTAATCCACATTCGCCAAGAGCCAAACAATTTTGTAATTGCAATTTCTCTTCGATAATTTGTAAATCGCCTTCTACCCTACTTTCATTAATATACCAAGGATGAATTCCTATGGAATAAAACGGAATATTCGCATCAAATTCTTGTGGATATTGATTGACAATTTCCAACACATTCGTGTTGTTAGTAAATTTGTGTGTATGTAAATTGATGAATTTCATTAGTCGTGAAACTTTTTTACACCAGCCAAAATCTCAATTTGTAAATCATTTTCTAGAGGAACAATTGGGCAAGAATACTTCTGATTGCAAGCACAGTAAGGATTGTAAGCTTTATTAAAATCGATAATTACCGTTTCTGATTTTGGAAAACGCATATCGATATATCTTCCGCCAATGTAACTTTCCTTTCCGCAAGTTGAATCTGAAAAAGGTAAAAATAAATAATCTTCATATCCTTTTTGTTTAGATAAATCTATATTTTGATACACATTCAATTTAAAATTTTTACCATCAATCACAAAAAATAATTCTCCGTATTTTATATATTTAGGAAGTCTTGTAGTCGATGTTTTCATTTCGAAAACTTTCTCATTTGTAGCTCTAACAAATTTAGCTTGAACATTAAACTTTTCATTTATTGGATAAAAATCTAATCCTTTAAAAACCTTAAAATCATCTTCTGTAAGAGGACTTTCTGCTTTATTTGCAAACTCTTTATTCAAGTTATCTTGATATTCATGAGAAGTTTCATCTTTTTTATCTTGAGCAAAAGAAAGTAGAAAAGATAAGATTGCAAGTATTGAAAGGTATTTTTTCATCAGTTAATTTTTAGCAAAAATAGTTTAAAAGTTGGAAAGCTACAAAGTTTCAATTTTGTAACTTTGAAAATTATACTTCTATTTTTATGCTTCAAAATATTTTTAACCGCTACGTAGATAACTTCAGAGGCTTTTCTAGAGAGATTTGGATACTTACATTAATCACGTTCATCAATAGAGCTGGAACAATGGTTTTGCCATTTTTATCTAAATATTTGCATGAAGATTTGCATTTTTCGCTCTCTAAAGTTGGAACCATTATGGTCTTTTTTGGTGCTGGTTCGATGCTTGGTTCCTGGTTGGGAGGGAAATTATCTGATAAAATTGGATTTTATCGGATTATGCTTTTTAGTCTTTTTACAAGCGGAATATTACTAATTTGTTTACAATATATTAAAAGTTTTGAAGGATTGTGTGTCGGAATGTTTCTAATTATGGTGGTTTCGGATATGTTTAGACCCGCAATGTTTGTTTCTATTGCAGCTTATTCTAAACCTGAAAACAGAACAAAATCATTAACTTTAGTACGACTTGCTATTAATCTTGGTTTTGCCGCTGGACCAGCAATAGGTGGACTAATTATTATCAGTTTAGGTTATCAGAGCTTATTTTGGATAGATGGTTTAACCTGTATTTTAGCCATTTTAATATTTTGGCTGATGGTAAAAGAAAAGAAAAAATCTACTTATTTAGACAAAGAACATCCAGGAGAAGTACTAACTCAATCGGTTTTTAAAGATAGGATATATTGGATATTTTTAGCTTCTACTCTTATAGTAGGAATTATGTTTTTTCAACTTTTCAATACCATACAAATTTATCATAAACATCAGTTTGGCCTTACTGAATTTCAAACAGGATTGCTACTTACTTTCAACGGAGTTTTGGTGTTTTTTATAGAAATGCCGTTGGTAAATTATATCGAAAGAAAAAAAATTGATAAAATAAAAGTAATCACATTTGGCTGTTTTCTAATGGCAATTAGTTTGTTTTTATTACTCATAAACACATGGGCAGGAATTTTATTAGTCATGATGCTGTTTATGACATTTGCCGAAATGTTTTCGTTTCCTTTTTCAAACGGATTTGCCATGAGCCGAGCGCCTAAACACCAGCAAGGAAGATATATGGCAATTTTTACGATGACTTATAGTTTAGCTCAAATATTAAGTCCAAAAATTGGATTTTCAATAGTTGAAAAATATAGCTATCAAGCCAACTGGTTTTTCATGGGAACCTTAGGGTTAATCGGAACCTTTCTAGGTATTTGGGTTTATAGATTGGTTCAGATTGAAAGAAACAAATCATAATAAACTTAAAAAATAGTTAAATAACTATAAAAATAGTTGCGTAACTAAAATACTAGTTGTAAGTTTGATCTATAAAATATCGAACATGCAAAAATTAACCAATAAAGAAGAAGAAGTAATGCACATTTTATGGAAGCTAAAAAAAGCTTTTGTAAAAGAAGTTTTAGCAGAAATTACCGAAGAAAAACCGCATTATAACACACTTTCAACCATTATAAGAAACCTAGAAGAAAAAGGATTTGTGTCTTATAATGCTTACGGAAACACGCATCAATATTTCCCTATTATAAGTATTGAAGATTACAGAAAGCGTTTTATGAATACTGCAATAGACAATTATTTTGATAGTTCTTACAAGAATATGGTTTCATTTTTCGCTGAAGAAAACAAAATATCTGCTGAGGAATTACGTGAAATATTAGCTATTATCGAACAAAAAAAGTAATATTATGGACGCCATTTTTATTTACTTATTAAAAGCAAACTTGCTAATTGCCATGTTTTATTTGGCCTATTATTTTTTGGTTCAAAAAGAAACATTTTTTAATAGTAATCGATGGTTTTTATTATCAGGATTATTTACATCAGTTTTAATTCCGTTATTTTTTATAAAAAAAATAGTAATTATAGAAACTCCAAAATTAGTTGCAAATAATTTATCATCAATATCCACTAGCATTAATCCCGTGATTGCTGAGTCAATAAATTGGTACACTATATTAGTAGCCGTTTATGTAATAATTTCAATCATTTTAATATTAAAAATAGCGTCAGAATTAGTTTCATTTTTCAAATTAATAAAAAACAAAAAAATAACAGTAAACAAACCTTTTGCGATGGTTGATGTTGATGAAAATATAAGTCCGTTTTCATTTTTTAAATACATCGTGTTCAATTCTACAAAATATTCAAATTCAGAATTAGAAAATATCCTGAATCACGAAAAAGTACACAGCAAAGAAAAACATTCGTTAGATGTTTTAATAGCGAAAGTAATTTGTACTCTTTTTTGGTTCAATCCATTTGTTTGGTTGTACAAAAAAGCCGTTATTCAAAACCTAGAATATATTGCCGACCAAAAAGCAATACAAAATATTGAAGATAAAAAAGCGTATCAGATGACGCTTTTAAAAGTAGTTACTGATCACAACTGCTTGTCGATTACCAACTCATTTTATCAATCATTAATCAAAAAACGAATTGTTATGTTAAACAAAAATCAATCACAGAAAAGAAATTTATGGAAGTATACTTTGATACTTCCTGTTTTAATTGCCTTTGTAATGCTATTTCAAATTAAAGTTATAGCTCAAGAAAAAATAACACATCACAAAGACAAATCATCAGGTACAAAACAAGTATCAGAAATGACTTGGACAAAAGATACTCCAGATGATGAAATTAAAAATGATGTCAAGTCAATGAAAAAAATGGACATTGAAGTTAATTATTCTGATATTAAAAGAAATTCTCAAGGTGAAATTACAGCCATAAAAATTGAATATAAAGACAAAAGTGGTAAAACAGGAAATTTACTATACTCTGGTGACACACCAATTAGACCAATTGTTTTGCGTAAAGAAATAGATGCAAATAATAACACTAAAATTAGCTTAGGGAAATTAAGTGAGTTATCTCAGCTAGTTAATTTAAATCAAGAATTTCCAGTTCCGCCAACTCCACCAACACCGCCAGTTGCTCCTCGTATGGGTAAACTTCCTGAACCGCCTACAGCTCCAGATTTCCCATCTCCTCCCAATATCCCAGCGCCAACAGATCCTAATGATAAAAAAGCTTGGAAGAAATATGAAGAAAAAATGCAAAAGTTTGAAGAATCTTGGAATACTGAAGAAATGAAGAAATATGAGATTAGTATGAAAGCTTACGAAAAAGAAATTGAAGCTTACCAGCCTGACATGACTGCTTTTGAAAAAGAAATGGAAGAATTTGAGGCTAAAATGGAAAAATACCAAGAGGCTATAGAAGTCTATCAAGAAAAAATACAAGAGTCTTCGAGAAAAAAATAATTGTATAAAAAATGCCATCTCAAACGGATGGCATTTTTTTATAAAATAAATATTTTTTTATTTCCTTTTTATAACTCTTTCTACAGCTTCAACAATTGCTTGGTTGTTTAGTTTGTATTTTTCCATGAGTTGTTCTGGAGTTCCGCTTTCGCCAAAACTATCGTTTACCGCTACAAATTCTTGCGGAGCTGGATTGTTTAATGCTAAAACTCTAGCAACACTTTCTCCTAATCCGCCAAGGATATTATGTTCTTCGGCAGTAACAATACATTTTGTTTTTGCTAATGATTTTAAAATAGCAGCTTCATCTAAAGGTTTAATAGTATGAATATTTATTACCTCAGCTGAAATTCCTTTAGCTTCTAGTGCTTCAGCAGCGATTAATGCTTCCCAAACTAAATGTCCAGTAGCAACAATAGTTACATCAGTTCCTTCGTTTAATAAAATTGCTTTTCCAATTTCAAATTTTTCGTCGGCAGGCATAAAGTTAGGTACAACTGGGCGACCAAAACGCAAATAAACTGGACCATGGTGGTCTGCAATGGCAAGAGTTGCTGCTTTAGTCTGATTGTAATCGCAAGTATTGATTACAGTCATTCCTGGTAACATTTTCATTAAACCAATATCTTCAAGAATTTGGTGGGTTGCACCATCTTCACCTAGTGTTAAACCAGCGTGAGAAGCGCAAATTTTAACATTTTTATCAGAATAAGCTACTGATTGACGGATTTGATCGTAAACTCTTCCTGTCGAAAAGTTAGCAAATGTTCCTGTAAATGGAATTTTTCCACCAATAGTTAAACCAGCTGCAATTCCAATCATGTTTGCTTCTGCAATTCCGATTTGGAAAAAACGTTCTGGATGATTTTTCTTGAAATCATCAAATTTTAAAGAACCAATTAAGTCGGCACAAAGTGCTACTACATTTTCGTTTGTTTGTCCTAATTCTGTCATTCCAGCACCAAAACCCGAACGAGTGTCTTTGCTTCCTGTATTTATATATTTTTTCATTTATTTTTAATTGAAAGATTAAAAAATTGAAAGATTAAAAATTCTGCAATCAGATATTGTTAATCTACAATCTTAATTCTAGTAGTCTCCTAAAGTTTCTGGGTTTTGAGCTAATGCATTTTCTAACTGTGCATCATTAGGCGCTTTTCCATGCCAAGCATGAGAATACATCATATAGTCTACTCCATTACCCATTTCAGTATATAATAATACACAAACTGGTTTACCTTTTCCAGTTCTAGATTTAGCATCATTCATACCAGCAATAATAGCATCAATGTTATTTCCCTCTTTAATTTCAAGAACATCCCAATCGAAAGCTTCAAATTTAGCTTTAATACTTCCCATGTTTAACACTTCGTCGGTAGTACCGTCAATTTGTTTTCCATTTAAGTCAATTGTAGCTATAAGATTGTCTACTTTTTTAGCAGAAGCATACATAATAGCTTCCCAGTTTTGTCCTTCTTGTAATTCACCATCACCATGTAGTGTGTAAATTAAATTTTTATCACCATTAAGTTTTTTAGCTTGAGCGGCTCCAATTCCTACAGACAGACCTTGCCCAAGTGATCCCGAAGCTATTCTTACACCAGGAAGATGATCATGGGTTGTTGGATGACCTTGTAAACGAGTGTTTATTTTTCTAAAAGTTGCCAATTCAGCAACTGGGAAATAACCGCTACGTGCTAAAACGCTGTAAAAAACTGGAGAAATATGACCGTTAGATAGAAAGAATAAATCTTCCCCATGACCGTTCATGTCAAAGCCTTCGTTACGATTCATTAAATTTTGGTACAATGCAACTAGGAATTCCGTGCAACCTAGAGAACCACCTGGATGACCTGAATTTACTGCATGAACCATTCGAAGGATGTCTCTACGAACTTGTGTTGTTAAATCGTGTAGTTGTTGTGTGTTAGACATTATGTTGAGTATAAATTAATTTGCACACAAAAGTAATTTTATTTTCGGGTTGAGGCAAACGATTTTTTTATAAGTTGTAAAATGTTTTAAACAAAATGAAGAAGTAAATAGACTGACTCTTTTAGAGTCACATCCAAAAAAGAAATAAAAATTTAATTCTAATAGGATAGTTATCACAAATAAATCTAAAATCTAAAACCTAAAATCTAAAATAAATTATCTTTGTGCACAGAAAAAAGCCTATATGAAGTTCGATTTACTTAAAAAAGACCCACAAACTAAAGCTAGAGCGGGAACAATTACTACAGATCACGGGGTGATTGAAACTCCAATTTTTATGCCTGTTGGTACCGTTGCATCGGTAAAAGGAGTGCATCAAAGAGAACTTAAAGAAGAAATAAATCCAGATATTATTCTTGGAAATACGTACCATTTGTATTTACGCCCACAAACTGCCATTCTTGAAAAAGCAGGAGGTTTGCATAAGTTTATGAATTGGGACAGAAATATTTTGACCGATTCTGGAGGATATCAAGTGTATTCTCTTTCCGCTAATAGAAAAATTAAGGAAGAAGGTGTTAAGTTTAAATCACATATTGATGGTTCGTATCATTTTTTTACACCTGAAAATGTAATGGAAATTCAGCGTACTATTGGTGCTGATATTATCATGGCTTTTGATGAATGTACACCATATCCTTGTGATTATCGTTATGCGCAGCGTTCGATGAAAATGACCCACCGTTGGTTAGATCGTTGTATTTCGCATTTAGAGAAAGTACCAACAAAATATGGTTATGACCAAACATTTTTTCCTATTGTACAAGGAAGTTGTTATAAAGATCTGCGTGAACAATCGGCAGAATATATTGCCAATGCTGGAGCGCAAGGAAATGCCATTGGAGGGCTTTCGGTAGGAGAACCAGCAGAAGAAATGTATGCCATGACCGAAATTGTAACTGCAATTTTACCAGAAGACAAACCTAGATATTTGATGGGTGTGGGAACACCAATAAATATATTAGAAAATATTGCTCTTGGAATTGATATGTTCGATTGTGTGATGCCAACAAGAAATGCTCGAAACGGAATGTTGTTTACAGCAAACGGAACGATAAATATTAAAAATAAAAAATGGGAAGATGATTTTTCTCCCGTTGATGAAATGGGGCTCACTTTTGTAGATACAGAGTATTCAAAAGCATATTTACGTCATCTTTTTGCTGCAAATGAATACCTTGGTAAACAAATTGCGACTATACATAATCTTGGTTTTTATATGTGGTTGGTTCGTGAAGCCAGAAAGCATATCATAGCTGGGGATTTCCGTGAATGGAAAGAAATGATGGTAAAAAACATGAGCCAGAGATTGTAATTTTGTGGATTTGGTTATTCGGTTATTTGTGAGCCGAATAACCAAATAAACGAATAACCAAATAAACTTTTTAGATGCTAACAATACTAGACAAATACATTCTCAAAAGATATTTAGCCACTTTTTCGGTGATGTTGCTTTTGTTTATTCCTATTGGGATTACTGTCGATGTAGCTGAAAAAATAAATAAAATACTTGAAAACAAAGTTCCGTTAGGCAAGGTTTTATCTTATTATGTCGATTTTGTAATTTATTTTACTAATTTTTTATTTCCTATTTTTTTGTTTTTGTCTATTATTTGGTTCACGGCTAAACTGGCAAATAATACGGAAATTATAGCAATGCTAAGCTCTGGGATTTCTTTCAGAAGATTTTTGCGTCCATACATTATTGGTGCTACAATAGTATCTCTTTTTGCATTATTAATGGGCTTTTTTCTCGCTCCAAAAGCTAGCGAAGGTTTCAAAAACTTTAGATACTTATATCTAATTGGTGACGGCCGAAAAGAAATGCGAGAAACGAATGATGTTTACAGGCAAATTAGTGATACTGAGTTTATATATGTTAGCAATTTTAATCCAGAAGCAAAAACAGGATATAATTTTGTTTATGAAAAGTTTAACGGAGAAAAATTAATCTACAAAATTTCTGCATCATCAATACAATGGAATTCAGGGATCAAAAGATATACTTTATCAAATTATAACAAAAGATCAATTGGCGAATTAGACGATACAATTGAAACTGAAAATTCAAAACAAATGAAGTTTAATTTCGATTTAGAAGATTTGACTCCAGTAGTTTATATTGCAGAAACTTTAAATTTGACAGATTTAAACAAATTTATCGAAAAAGAAAAAAACCGTGGTTCTTCAAATATTAATACTTATTTAGTTGTAAAGTACAGAAAATATAGCATTCCGATTTCGGCATTTATATTAACTATTATTGCGGTAGCTGTTTCTTCTATGAAACGTCGAGGCGGAATGGGAATTAATCTCGCATTGGGTATAGCCATAGCATTTAGCTATATTTTTCTAGATAAAATTTTCAGTACAATGGCTGAAAAATCAGCTATTCCACCAATAATTGCAGTTTGGATACCTAATACAGTTTTTGGAATTCTTGCTTTTTATTTGCTTCGAAATGCAAAAAGATAATACCTTAAACAGCTACTTTCTTCTTCACTTTATTGTGTTTATATGGGGATTTACTGCAGTTTTAGGCGCCTTAATTTCGCTTGAAGCATTACCGCTAGTTTGGTATCGAATGCTATTTGCAACTGGTTTTATTTTAATTTTTATTTGGTTCAAGAAAATACCCTTAAAACTTTCAAAAAAAACAATTCTAGGTCTTCTTTTTGCAGGACTAATTATTGCCTTGCATTGGCTCACTTTTTTTAAAGCCATAAAAGAATCTAATATTTCGGTCACATTAGCTTGTTTATCTACTGGCGCATTTTTTACTTCGTTACTAGAACCACTTTTTTATAAACGCAAAATAATTGCATATGAAGTTTTCTTCGGACTAATAGTAATTCTGGGATTATATATTATATTTAAAGTAGAAGGAAACTATTTTTTGGGAATAATTTTGGCTTTAAGTTCCGCCTTTTTATCGGCTCTTTTTTCAGTAATAAATGGAAAATATGCAGTTAAATACAATCCTACAATAATTTCTTTTTATGAAATTTTTGGTGGCGTATTATTTCTATCAATTTACTTACTATTTACTCAAAGTTTTACCGAAAGTTTTTTTACAATTTCGATGAATGATTTTTTATGGTTGCTAGTTTTAAGTTCCGTTTGCACAGCTTATGCATTCATAGCTTCTGTTGGCGTGATGAAATATTTAAGCCCATATACCGTAATGCTTACCATAAATCTCGAACCAGTTTACGGTATAATTCTAGCGCTTATTGTCTTTAATGATAAAGAAAAAATGAGCACACAATTCTACATTGGCGCATTAATAATCTTATCAACAGTAATTTTAAACGGAATTCTAAAAAAAAGAAAAAAGAAAACTAGTTCATAATAGACTGAATTATAATTAGCTACAATCTAAAATTGATATTATCTTAAAAATTACTTAATAACTCGATTGAAAATTTTATCTTTGTTTATTAAAATTTGAAATAAAACACGAAAATGGTATGGAATATTTAGATTTTGAATTACCTATAAAAGAGCTCATAGACCAGTTAGACAAATGTCAAATTATTGGTCAAGAATCAGATGTTGATGTTACAGAGACTTGTAAACAAATCAACCAAAAATTAGAAGATACCAAGAAAGATATATACGGAAATCTTACCGCTTGGCAACGAGTACAATTATCACGTCATCCTAGTCGTCCTTATACTTTAGAGCATATAACGAACCTTACAAAAGGAACTTTTCTTGAACTTTTTGGCGACAGAAACTTCAAAGATGACAAAGCCATGATTGGTGGTCTAGGAAAAATAGGAGACCAGTCTTTTATGTTTGTAGGACAACAAAAAGGTATTAATACAAAAATGCGTCAATTTCGTAATTTTGGTATGCCAAATCCTGAAGGTTATCGTAAAGCCTTGCGATTAATGAAAATGGCAGAAAAATTTAATATTCCTGTAGTTACATTAATAGATACTCCTGGAGCATTTCCTGGAATTGAAGCAGAAGAAAGAGGTCAAGGAGAGGCTATTGCAAGAAATATTCTTGAAATGGTAAGACTTAAAGTGCCAATTATTTGTGTTATTGTAGGTGAAGGAGCATCTGGTGGCGCATTAGGAATAGGCGTTGGAGATAGAGTTTTGATGATGGAAAACACATGGTACTCGGTGATTTCTCCAGAATCTTGCTCATCCATTTTGTGGAAAAGCTGGGAATATAAAGAACAAGCTGCAGAGGCATTAAAATTAACTTCAGCTGATATGAAAAGACAAAAATTAGTCGATGATATTATACCAGAACCATTAGGAGGTGCACATTATGATAAAGCAACTGCTTTCAAAACGGTCGAAGAATATATTCTTAAAGCTTTCAACGAACTTAAAGACTTATCAACAACCGATTTAGTTTCTCAAAGAATGGATAAATACAGTAAAATGGGCGAATACAACGAGTAAAATACTTACTAATATACTATCAATCCGAAGTCTTATGGTTTCGGATTTTTTTTTGGTTATTAACAATAATAAATAGTTGTCAACATTTTTTTACTAACAATTCAAAAGTGATTTTTTTTATTTTTTCACTACTTTCGCAATATGGAAAATTTCAAGAATATAAACCCTGTAAGAGTAGATAAAACTACGATTATAAACCTAGAAAAAGGAAAGCTACCACCACAAGTTCTCGATTTAGAAGAAGCTGTGCTTGGTGCTATGATGATTGATAAAAAAGGGGTTGATGAAGTGATTGATATTTTACAACCTGAAGCTTTTTATAAAGATGGACACAAATACATTTTTGAAGCCATTGTCACTTTATTTAATGATTCCCAACCTGTCGATTTATTGACGGTTTCTGCTCAATTGCGAAAAATGAGCAAACTGGATTTGGCTGGTGGCGATTTTTATTTAATTCAACTTACCCAAAAAATATCATCTTCAGCACATATCGAATTTCACTCAAGGATTATTTTACAAAAATACATTCAAAGAAGTTTGATAAAAATATCTTCAGAAATTATTGAAGAATCCTACGACGAAACTACTGATGTTTTCGATTTGCTAGACAAAGCCGAATCGAAATTATACGAAGTAACACAAGGAAATATAAAACGAAGTTCTGAAACGGCACAAAGTTTAGTAATTCAAGCCAAGAAACGTATCGAAGAAATTGCTGGTAAAGAAGGACTTTCCGGAATTGCCACTGGTTTCGAAAAACTGGATAAAGTAACCTCAGGCTGGCAACCCTCTGATTTAATAATTATTGCAGCAAGACCCGGGATGGGAAAAACTGCATTCGTACTTTCAATGGCGAGAAATGTGGCTATCGATTTTGGTCACGCTGTGGCTTTATTCTCGTTAGAGATGTCTTCGGTTCAGTTAATAACACGTTTAATTTCTTCCGAAACAGGTTTGTCTTCAGAGAAGTTAAGAACTGGGAAACTCGAAAAACACGAATGGGAACAACTTAGTGTTAAGGTAAAAGATCTCGAAAAAGCACCTTTGTATATCGATGATTCTCCGTCGCTTTCTATTTTTGATTTACGTGCCAAAGCCAGACGTTTGAAGTCGCAACATGATATCAAAATCATTATTGTCGATTATCTTCAATTAATGACTGCTGGCGGAAGCGGAAAAGGACCTGGAAATCGTGAGCAAGAAATATCGACTATTTCTCGAAATTTAAAAGCTTTGGCCAAAGAATTGGAAGTGCCTGTAATAGCACTTTCACAATTATCGCGTGCTGTTGAAACTCGTGGATCAAGCAAACGACCTTTGCTTTCTGACCTTCGTGAATCTGGAGCAATCGAGCAAGATGCGGATATTGTTTCGTTTATTTATCGCCCAGAATATTATAAAATTGATGAATGGGATGATGACGAACATTCACCAACACAAGGTCAAGCCGAATTTATTATAGCCAAACACCGTAACGGTAGTCTAGAAAATGTCCGACTGAAATTTATTGGAAACCTAGGTAAATTTGATAATCTTGAGGATTATTCTGGCGGAGATGATTATTTGCCATCAACAATGAATTTAGGTCAAGACGATAATCCTTTTCAGACTAAAAACTTACCATCTGCTAACGAAGCTTTTGGAAGTAGTTCTAATAATTTTGATGACGATAGTGATGTCCCTTTTTAAGAAAAAATTATAAAATAAAATGAGGCTTCTTTTTAGGAAGCCTCATTTAGTTTAAAACTGTTTTAAAACTATTGTTTTATCAACTTCATCGTTTTAGTTTCATTATTATCATTAGTGACTTTCATCAAATAAATACCTCTTGGATACTTACTTAAATCTAGTTTTGTAATTCCTAAATCGATAGTTTCAGATTTGATTATTTTTCCAATCAAATCATAAACAACTATATTACCTCGTGTTTCACTATTTATTGAAAACACATCACTTGAAGGATTTGGGTACACTGATAATTTTGATGAGAATTCGAAATCTGCAGCATTTAAAAATGTAGAACAAGTATTTCCTGTTGTTACACCACCAGTTCCTATCCAATTAGAAGTTGTTCCTGCAAGTGTAAAATTGTTTAATGTTCCAGTATTAGAATTTCCACTAGAATCGGTGAGTGTATTTATTGTAGTATTGCTTGCGTTATCAATTCCTTGATTAAATTTATAATAAGCAACTAATCCTGTTTGTCCTGAACCTAATTCACAATTTAAATTATTTTGAATTTCAGCTTGAGGCAAAGCACGATTCCAAACACGGACTTCGTCTATTTTACCACCAAAAGCAAAAGAAGCATTTGCAACAGCATCTTGTGGTGTTCCAATATAAAGTGCGTTTGTATTGGTAACCGGTGGTGCAACTCCTGTATAAGTAGCATCTAAAACTCCATTTATGTATATATTAACAATACCATTTTTAAATGTTGCCGCAACATGTGTCCAAGTATTTTGGCTTATAGTACTGGTACTAAAATATTCTCTATTTCCAAATCGTAAAGCTAATTTGTTATTTTGGTATATCCAAAAAGAATATCCTGTGCTTGTTGCAAAAACATCTTTACCAATTATACAATCATCTGTATTTAAAACATTTCTATACACCATTGCTTCCAAAGAAATATTTCCTGTAATATTCAATAAAGCAGAATTCCCGCAATTTACATAATCGTTTACTCCATCAAAATCTAATCCAGCACCATTAATATTTACTTGAACCGATCTTCTAAGACTTTCGCAACCTGATATGGTTTGAGAAACATAATACAAACCAGTTACTAATGGAGTTGTACTTACTAAAGCAGTTCCACCTGTTGAAACTACATACCATTTTAAAGCAGTTCCTGTTGCTACAAGATTGGCAACAGTAGCCCCTGTATTAAAAGTTTGAGGGGAAGTAGCCGTTGGTATAGCCGTTGTGTTTACTGTTACAGTTACAGCCGTTCTAGGGCTCTCGCAAGTTCCAGTAGTTTGTGTCACATAGTAAGTTCCAGTAGCTAATGCTGTAGTAGAAACCAAAGCGGTTCCGCCAGTAGCTACATTATACCATTTGATAGTGGTTCCAGTTGCCGTTAAATTGGCAACTGTTGAGCCTGTACAAAAAACTTGAGGACTTGTAACCGACAAAGGAGCTGGACTCATCGTTCCTGTAACCACACCTCCTGGTGTTACCCAGTTTGAGGTAGCTCCTGTAAAGGCAAAATTAGTAAGTGTTCCAGTATTTGTATTACCACTAGAGTCTGTTAGAGTAGTTATTGTAACATTGTTTCCAGATGCAACTCCTTGATTAAATTTGTAATAGGCTACCAGTCCTACTTGTCCAGAAGGTAACTCTCCATTCATATTATTTTGAATTTCGCATTGTGGTAAAACTCTATTCCAAATGCGAACTTCATCCATTTTACCACCAAGTAGATTTTGAAGCGCATCAAAAGAACCAAGTCGCAAAGCACTACCACCAATAAAAGTAGGCACGCTTGCATTTGTTGAAACTAAAGCTCCATTTTTATATAATTTCATCGTAGTTGTTGCTGCATCATAAGTCAAAGCAACATGATACCAAGTATTGGCTACTATAGGAGTTGGATCTTGCACTGCATTCCAAGTGCCATTGTGTCCCGCAGACAATCTGTTTCCATAGCTAGTTGAAGGATACAATGCATGTTGCCCATCAGCGCCTCCAGAAATAAGATTGTTTTGAAGTCCTAAGTTTGAAACATAAAACCAAGCTTCTTTAGTATAAGTTGCCGGCATGATATTTCCCACTTGTACATAATCGTTTGCACCGTCAAAAGATAATGCTGCACCTGCTTGACTAAACATAGTATTGGTAAATAAAACAACAACCAAAGTGGTTATTATTTTAGTGAAAATTTTTCTTCCAATTGAAACATGTTTTTTTGTTCTAAGTACAATTTTTCTCATAATTTATTTTTTGTGTTAATATTTAAAAAAAAGTATTACCTCGGTAATCCTTTAAATCAGATTACAAAGTTGGTGTAATACAAAATGAATTCATATAGGGGGAAACCCCTGATTTTTGATTATATAAAAAGACTTCCAAAAAATATTTTGGAAGCCTTAATTTATTTAAAACAGTTTTAAAACTATTGTTTAATCAATTTCAAGGTTTTAGTTTCATTATTTTCATTAGTCACTTTCATCAAATAAATTCCACTTGGATAATCGCTTAAATCTAGTTTTGTAATCCCTAAATCGATGGTTTCAGATTTAATAATTTTTCCAATTAAATCATAAACAACTATATTACCACTAGTATCACTGTTTATTGAAAACAAATCACTTGAAGGATTAGGATATACTGACAATTTAGATGAGAAATTATAACTTTCATTTCCAAGAGTTCCTGAAAATTCTGATGCTCCAATGTCTGGAGTGGTTACATCTCTTGTTATGCCAAAATAGTCCGTAGTTATTGCTGGTGATGTTATTGGCAAACCAGCATTATTGGCAACCGATACTACACCATCTGCCAATCGTAAAAAATCTACATTAGAACCATCTGTACTTGTAAAAGGTGTACTTGTTTCGGTAACAGAGTTTTGGTCACGTGTTGCCATTCTGGCTTTGAATGCCGCAAGTGTTGTATCGCTGTTTGCTCCATCAGAAAAAATAACAGGTGCATAAAGCAAATTATTATTTGATGAAGTATCGTAAGAAGTAGCATAAATAGCACAATATAGTGCTCTTGCACTTCCTGTACCAGATACTACCGATTTGTTAATAAATATATTGTTTCTAGAAATTAACGTTCCAGACGAGTTAAAGAATACCGCATTAGAACCTGAATTTCCTGCATTTTTTACCGTTTCGTTTAGCAAAATTGTGTTGTAATACAAACTGGCACTTCCAGTGTTAAGAAGAAGTCCATTTACCCCATTTGGAGAAGTTAAATTTGGTGCTCTTAAATCTGAAATTACATTATTGTAAACCGTTGTATTTCCTGCCGCAGTATTAATTGCTCCAATTGTACCAAGAGAATTAGTAGAAAGATTATATATTTTATTATTAAAAATAGTATTGGTAGGCGAATCCAGACGTATGCCTCTTATTGTACTATTATTAGTAATATTGCTACCAGAAATAACAAGATTATAAATGCTGTTGTTTCCTATTGATACTGTACCAGTTAAACAAATTATTCCATAAAAAGTAGAACCGCCAGCACCGCCAGTACTAGTTGCAAAATTGAATATTTGGTTGTAGCCCATTGTTTTTATTCCTGTACCTCCAGCATCTAAAATTCCAAAAATAGTTCCAGTAGACGGAATAGAAAGATTCTTTATTATATTAGAATTTAAGTTTGTATTTGTACTATTAGAATTCAGCCCATAAATAATTCCTGCTGAACCTGCTATTGAAAATTTAAGATTATCTATGGTGTTTTCTGAGGCGTTCCAGTTGGTTGCTCCAATACTCAAACCATATAAATTCCCACTCATTCCTGTCATAACAATATTTCTGATACTATTACCAATTGTGTTTATAGTGGCTATATTTGAGTTATTCATAATGCCATTTACATCTCCAGTTCCTGCTAAAGGAACACCTACAATCCCTTCTATGGTATTGTAATTCATGTTTAATACGCTAGGCGTAGAATTGTTTGCTATACCAATAACATTTCCCGAAGTACGATTTGTATTACCTAAATTTATAACGTTATCACTTATGTTTACTGTTCCTGTGCCAGTACCTGTATTATTGACGATGCAATACAATGAAGAGGTTCCGCTAGCGCTTTGTAGCTTTATTGCATTGTATGTAATATTTACATTGGCATTATTACCTCCACCTGATACATTTATTCCATACAAAGTATATAGCGTATTTACGCCTGTACCCGTATTATTGTCTATTATATTTCGGGTAATTAAAACATTCCACTGGTTGTTTGCGGTTATGCCGGTTGCAAATGAACCTGCGGTTGCACCACCACCAAAATTTCGAATGGTATTTGATTCGCCAATTATGTTATTATAATCGTCATTAGGTGAAATATTCCCAAAACCATACAAGTGTATACCATTATTCCCACCATCTATTATATTTCCTGCTATTTGATTATTAGAATTGGCACCTGCAACACTAGTTGGTGTTAGAGAGGTTGTTGCTGCCGTTGGTGTCGAATTGACCATAATAATTCCTGTTGCACCAGCAGGCATAGGGCCACTTCCTGGAGCAAAATTGATACGTTGCATTGTAATATTGTTCTCATAAATGGCATTTTCGTTGCAACCATCGGTAGCACTGGCTTTAAACAAACCAATACCAAATTCCATAGTAGCTGGGTTGGTCGTATTGCCATCTACAAGCACAAAATAACCAAAATAGATGTTGTTTGCTCCAACAAGTTTTACCATTCCATCTGGGCTTGCACTAGCAGGAGTTGCATTTCCTACTCCTGCATTTATAGTAGAGGAACCATTTCCTGATATGAAAATTCTGAAAGTACTTCCTGCCATAGCGGCGTTCAAAGTGGCGCTACCAATTGTAAATCCTTTTACAGGAGCGGTTTCTGACCCAGAATTGCCATTAATAAAAACGTTTCCACTAACTGCTGTAATAGCATTTACGGCAGTAAGCAAGTTGTCTAACGAGGTGTAGGAAGTTGCTAAATTTGGCGTTGTGTTAGTATTCCCTGTTACATTAAATGTAATTTGTGCGTTTGCATTTGTAATGCTTAACACCATAAAAAACAGTAGCATTGCCATTGTTTTTAACCAATTTTTTCCTTTTGTAAAGGAATGTTTTTGATTTTTGAGTAAGATTTTGTTCATAAAAATTGGTTTTTAAAATTAATTACGTTTTTGAATTTTTTAATTATGTGTTTTAATCTTCTAAATTCAGATTACAAAGTTGACCTAATAGAAAATGAATTCATATAGGGGGAAACCCCTGATTTTTGACAAACACTTTTTTATGCGATTTAATTAGATACTTTTGTTAAAAAAAAATATACAAATGTTTAAAGACACCATAAAATCGTCCAGACTTCTTTTGCTACTTGCTGTTATAACTTTATTATATGCTTGTAATGACAAGAAAGACAATGGAGTGGTTTTTGTAAAAGAAATTCCAGCCAAAGAAAATACTACCAAAGCCTATTTACATCAAGTAGAAAACTATAAAAAAGATAAAAATTATTT
>NZ_JAYSSZ010000301.1:0-18357 GCF_043720215.1 Flavobacterium sp.
CAACAAAGTAGTTTCTCCCAAATAAAAAAACAAAACAAAAAATAAATACTTTTTAGACAATTGATATTTATTTTCTAAATAAATAAATAGTAAAAAAAATGGTATAATTAGAGGTTTTACAAAAAATACATATTTTGGATCATACAAAAATGATGCACTAAAATAAATTATTAATACTGCACTCAAAATCCCTAAAAATAAGTTTTTTACATTCATGTTGAATATAAGTAAAGAGATAAAGTATTTTTTTTAATTTCCATTTAATAAATTTATAAAATCATCTTCAGTGATAATTGGAATATTCAATTGATTTGCTTTTTCTAGTTTTGCAGGCCCCATATTATCTCCAGCGACTACATAATTTGTCTTTGCAGATATTGAACTTCCTACTTTTCCACCATTATCTTCAATCACTTTTTTTAGTTCATCTCGTGAGAATTTTTCAAAAACTCCTGACACTACAAAAATTTGTCCAGAAAGTTTATCTGAAACTGAAGTGTCATTTGCTGCAGAAACTTCCATTTGAATTCCATAACTTTTTAATCTATCAATACTAATTCTATTTTCTTGATTATCAAAGAATTCGACCACACTTTGCGCGATTTTATCTCCAATTTCATCTACCATTACCAATTCGAGCAAATTGGCATTTGCAATCGCATCAATATTTTTATAATGTTTAGCTAATTTTTTAGCAACCGTTTCTCCCACATAACGAATTCCTATAGCAAACAGAACATTTTCAAAAGGAATATTTTTCGATTTTTCGATTCCATTTATCATGTTTTCTGCCGATTTTTCAGCCATTCGCTCTAATGGAATAATTTGTTCTTTTTTAAGTTCATACAAATCAGCATAATTCTTAACTAAACCGTTATTAAACAACAAAGCAATAGTTTCACCTCCCAAACCTTCTATATCCATCGCTTTACGAGAAATATAATGCTGAATTCGTCCTATTATTTGTGGCGGACAACCGTAAAAATTTGGACAATAATGATTTGCTTCTCCAACTTTTCTTTCTAATTCAGCTTTACATTCTGGACAATGAGAAATATAAATTGTCTCTTCAGAATTTGAAGGTCTTTTCTCTAGATCGACACCAATAATTTTAGGAATAATCTCGCCTCCTTTTTCTACAAAAACAGTATCATTTATTCTAATATCTAACTTTTCAATTTGATCTGCATTGTGCAAAGAAGCTCGTTTTACAATAGTTCCCGCCAATTGCACAGGTTCAAGATTTGCCACTGGCGTGATAGATCCTGTTCTTCCAACTTGATATGAAATCGAATTTAATTGAGTAAAAACTTGTTCCGATTTAAACTTATAAGCGATAGCCCAACGAGGAGATTTTGCAGTGTAACCTAGTTCGTCTTGCAAATGTAAATCATTTACTTTGATTACTACTCCATCGGTTTCATAAGGCAAAGTATGCCTATTTTTATCCCAAATATTTATAAAATCGAAGACTTCATTCATGTTTTTAGCCAAATGGCTTTGTTTTGGCACTTTGAAACCCCAAGACCTAGCTTTATCTAATCCTTCAAAATGGGATTGAAACGGCAAGTTATTTCCGATTAATGAATATAATAAACAATCCAAAGGACGTTTGGCTACTTCGGCGCTATCCTGTAATTTCAAACTTCCCGATGCCGTATTTCTTGGATTTGAATAAGGTGTTTCTCCAATTTCAATCAGATCTTGATTCATTTTTTCAAAACCAGCAAAAGGTAAAATGATTTCTCCACGAATATCAAATTTTTCAGGAAAATTACCTTTTAGTTTTATCGGAACTGCTTTTATGGTTTTAATATTATTTGTCACATCATCTCCCTGAAAACCATCGCCACGAGTTACTGCACGAACTAATCTTCCGTTTTCATAAGTAATAGAAATAGAGGCTCCGTCATATTTTAGCTCACAAATATATTCTAATGGAACATCTCCAAGTACTTTTTGAATTCGATTTTCCCAATCTAACAAATCTTCTTTTGAATAAGAATTGTCTAACGAATACATTCTGGAATCATGTTTTACCGTTTCAAAATTTTTGGTGATAGTACCACCAACTCGTTGCGTAGGTGAATTCTCATCGAAATATTCTGGGTGTTTTGCTTCTAAAGCTTGAAGTTCGGACAATTTTACATCAAAATCATAATCTGAAATTGTGGGATTATCTAAAACATAATAATTATTGTTATGTTGATTTAATTCTTCTCGTAAAGATTGTATCTTTTGCAAAACATCCATAAATAAAAAATTGACTATTCTAGTTTATGAGTACTAAAATAACCAATTTTATTGAATTAAAACCCTAAAATTAGGAATTCATTATACTATTTATTTGTTTAAATAGCTGTCCATCGCTCAAAAAAGCACCTTGTTGTATCAATTCGAAAAGCGATGTATTTCTTTCTTCGGTAAATTCTTTTTTACCTACTTTCATTTCAATAGTATCGGTAAACATATTGTCACTTAACCATTGTAAGCCTTCTTTAGTCAAAAAATTAATTTCTGTTACAACAGATTTTAATACTATCGATTGCACATGAGTATCAAAACAATGAAAAAGAAAAATATAATTTTTAGAGAAATGCTCTAAATATTCAGCTCTAGTTAAAACACCTTCCCAGATTAAATCTGAAAAAACATCTAATTCTTGTTCAGCCACTTCTGGTTTTTCGAGTTTTATCTTGTCCCACTCTCCTTTGTCGATAGATTGTGTTGAAAGAAAATTTATAAATTCTGGATGCAATTCTTCAAATTGCTCTTTGGTTAGTCTGTCGTATTTCATTTTCAGTATTTGATTTCAGATTTAAAAAAAAAAGATAAAAAAAAAGCCTTCTTTTGCAAGAAGGCTTTTTTTATTTGCAAGAAATTATGCTTGTTCAGCAACAATTTCGTAAGCTAAATCTACAATTACATCACGGTGCAAACGAACTGAAGCAGAATATTTTCCTGTTCTTTTCACGATACCTGAAGTAATGAATTTTCTGTCGATAGATTGACCACCTTTAGCTAAAGCTTCAGCGATATCAATGTTAGTGATCGAACCAAAAAGTTTTTCACCACCTGCTTTTGCAGTAATTTTAATTTCGATAGCTTTAAGAGCATCTGCTAATGTGTTTGCATCTGCAACAACTTTAGCTTCTTTATGAGCTCTTTGTTTTAAGTTTTCAGCTAATACTTTTTTCGCAGAAGAAGTTGCCATGTGAGCAAATCCTTGAGGGATTAAAAAGTTACGACCGTAACCTGCTTTTACAGATACGATATCATCTTTAAATCCAACATTTTGTACGTCTTGTTTTAATATAAGTTCCATGTTGATGTCCTTTTAGAGAAGTTAGGTTTTCATTGTAGAAAAACCAACAACTTTGAGTTTTTTAGATTATTTTAATAAATCGGCAACGTATGGCATAAATGCTAAGTGACGCGCTCTTTTTACAGCAACTGAAACTTTACGTTGGTATTTTAATGAAGTTCCTGTAAGACGACGTGGTAAGATTTTACCTTGCTCGTTTACGAATTTCAATAAGAAATCTGCATCTTTATAATCGATATATTTGATTCCAGATTTTTTGAAACGACAATACTTTTTAGTTTTGTTCGTATCAATGTTTAAAGGCGTTAAATATCTAATATCTCCGTCTTTTTTTCCTGAAGCTGATTGTTGTAATATTGACATAATAATTACGCTTTAGTTGCTTTTAATTTTGCTCTTCTTCTCTCAGCCCATGATATTGCATGTTTATCTAAACTTACAGTTAAGAAACGCATAATACGTTCGTCACGTCTAAATTCAGTTTCAAAACCAATTAACACTTCGCCAGGAACTGTAAATTCGAATAAATGGTAAAAACCACTTTTCTTGTTTTGAATTTCGTAAGCCATTTTTTTCAAGCCCCAATCCTCTTTGGATACCATTGTAGCTCCTTTTGAAGTTAAATAATCTTCAAATTTGCTTACTGTTTCCTTTACCTGGGTTTCAGATAAAACGGGATTCAAGATGAAAACAGTTTCATAATGATTCATAATATATAATTTATTTGTTAAAAATATGGGTGCAAAAGTAGTGTTTAAATTTTAATATACAAGCGAAATACATAAATAATCGATGAAAGCGAATATTTTTCCGAAAAAATTTGGCAACTCAATAAAAAAAGTTACTTTTATAATACCAATCTATTAAAATGAAGCTATGAAATTGAATTGTATTGTCGTAGATGATAGTTCTATACAAAGAATTTTGGTGACAAAATTAGTAGAATCCCACCCAAATTTATCTTTAGTTGGTGAATTCTCCAATGCAGTAGAAACTAAAAATTGCTTAGCTACAAAACATGTAGATTTATTATTTTTAGATATTGAAATGCCTGTAATTAATGGTTTTAATTTATTAGATGGTCTAAAAGACAAGCCACAAACTATATTTATCACTTCAAAAGCGGAATATGCCGTTAAAGCTTTTGATTATGATGCTACTGATTATTTGCAAAAACCAATAACAAAAGAACGATTTAACGCAGCTGTAAAACGCGCTATGGATATGTATCAGCTTCGAAAAGATAGTCTAGAAGAAGAAGGTGAACATATTTTTATAAAAAGTAATCTAAAAAAACTAAAAATTTATACTGCAAAGATAAAATGGATTGAAGCTTATGGTGATTATGTAAAAATAGTTACTGATGATGATAACCATCTAGTTTTATCGACAATGAAATCGTTTGAACAAGATTTATCTAAAGAAAAATTTATTCGTGTTCATAAATCTTTCATTATTAATATTGATAAAATAGAAAAATTCAATAGTAAATTTGCAGAAATTGGCGTTACTAAAATTCCATTAAGCCGAAACAAAAAAGAAGATTTAGCTAAAGCTTTAGATTTTTAATAAAAATCTACATTTACAGTTACTTTGATAGCTCTAAATTGCGAAACAGACTCGAAACTATTCAGAATTTTTTGAATGGTTTTTTTTGTGCTTCCCAACGATTTTTCTTGTGGAATTTTTATCAAAATTGTTCTTATGTATTCGTTCCTAATTCGGTTTATTGCTGGTTCTTCTGGTCCAAGAACTGGAATATCAAATTGTTGTTTCAAAACCTGATACAACCACATAGAACCTTCTTTTAGCTTGTCAAAATCTTTTTGTTTTAATGTCAATTTAATCAACTTAAAATACGGAGGATAATGGTATATTTTTCTTTCGTACAATTGCTCATTATACATCGACAGATAATCATTTTGCACTACTTGCTGAATCGTATTGTGATTTGTATTATACGTCTGAATTATCACTTTTCCTTTCTTATCTGATCGTCCTGCCCTACCTGACACTTGCGTCATCATTTGAAAACTACGTTCGAAAGCTCTAAAATCTGGAAAATATAGCATCGAATCGGCATTAAGGATTCCTACAAGCGATACATTATCAAAATCTAATCCTTTGGCTAACATTTGTGTCCCAACTAAAATATCTATTTCTCGGTTTTTGAAACTATCTATCAACTTCTCGAAAGCATATTTACCTCGAGTGGTATCCTGATCCATTCGTTTGATATTTTTTGTCGGAAAAAGTGATGCCAATTCCAATTCAATTTGTTCGGTTCCAAAACCTTTTGATGTCAAATCGATACTTGAACAAGCATGACAATTAGTTGGTTTGGCAATACTATAACCACAATAATGACAACGCAACTGGTTTTTGAACTTATGATAGGTCAAACTCACATCACATTGCGGACATTGTGGCACGTGACCACAAGTCATACACTCAATCACTGGCGAATAACCACGACGATTTTGAAACAAAATAATTTGTTCTCCGTTCGACAACGCTTCAGCAATGGAATCGATTAGATTTTGACTGAAATGTCCCGTCATTTTTTTGCGGAAATAGCTATCCTTTAAATCGACTAATTCTATTTCTGGTAAAACAGCATTCCCAAAACGTTCGTGCAATTCGACCAATCCGTATTTGCTATTTTGGGTATTAAAATACGTTTCGATACTTGGCGTAGCGGAACCTAACAACACTTTGGCCTTATGAAAATTTACTAAAACAATCGCAGCATCACGAGCATGATATCTTGGTGCTGGATCGGTTTGTTTGAATGTTTGTTCATGCTCTTCATCAACAATAATGAAACCCAAATTTTGAAAAGGTAAGAATAGTGCCGAGCGAGCTCCAATCACAATTTGAGCTTTCTCGGATGAATTTAAAACCTGATTCCAAACCTCAACACGCTCATTATTGCTGTATTTTGAATGAAAAACAGCTACTTTATTTCCAAAATGTTTGGTTAATCTAGAAACCAATTGTGTGGTAAGTGCAATTTCTGGTAGCAAGTACAAACACTGTTTTTTCTGTTCTAAAAAGCTTTCAATTAGTTTGATATAGACTTCTGTTTTTCCAGAAGCGGTGATTCCGTGGAGCAAGCAGACTTCTTTTGAAGCGAAAATTGTTTTAATTTCTGATAACGCTTTGTTTTGTGGTTCGCTTAATAAAATCTGACTTTCATATACAACATCAAACGAAACTCGGTCTTCTTGAATATAATATTCTTCAAAAATTTCTTTATCGATTAGTGCTTTTATAACGGCAGAAGTTGCTCCAGAAAACTCTGTCAATTCTTTGACAGAAATAGGTTTTTTTGTAGTCGCTTGCAGCTGAAAATAACTTAACAGTATTTCTTTTTGTTTCTGCGCATTTTTTAGAACCAATACTAATTCTTCTAGTTTTTCATTAGAATTAAACTCAGAAAACAAGCGAATGTAACGCACCAATTTGGGTTTGTATTCTTCGACCATTTCTTCCTGAAGCGTAATGTTATTTTTTGCTAAAAGTTGCTGAATGATAGGAAAAACTTTCTTTTTATTTAAAACCGAAGTAATCTCACTAATTTTCAGAGAGCTTTGCTGTTTTAAAGCTTCTACTAATAAATATTCCTCGTCCGAAAGTTCATTTTCATTAATAATGAAATCTTTTTTGGCAGAAATAATGGTTTCGCTTTCTAATTGTAATGCTGATGGCAAAGCGCATCTAAAAACTTTGCCCAGCGTACACATATAATAGGATGCAATCCATTGCCAATGTTGCAATTGTATTTCGGTTACAATGGGTTTGTCATCGATAATTTGATGAATTTCTTTGGCCTCATATAAAGTTGGTGCATTGTGATGCAACTCCGAAACCAAGCCTGTATAAAATTTACTTTTACCAAAAGGAACAGCCACACGCATACCGATTTTTAGGTACTCGAATTCTGCTTCCGAAACACTGTAAGTGAAGGTTTGTGGAAGTGCGAGTGGTAAAATTACTTGGATATAGAAAGGCATTTTTAGTTTGCATTTTAGAAGTTAGAGTATAAAATTATATCAAGAATATTATACAAATTTTACTAATCTTTATTAATAATAAGTTTCTTTTTAATAAAATATACAGGTATCACATAAATTAAGCTAAGTATGCTGGTAATTAGCATTGGAGGATATTCACTAGTATTAAATACACTACAATAAATCGATATGAAATAACTAGATGGTGGTAAATCAAAATGACTTGTCAATAGAAGAGCTATAAAAACTACTAGAATACTATATTCTAACATTTTTACTTTATTTGAATTCTTCATTTATTCTTCTTTTTTAATATTATTCATAGATAACTACTTCACCCTAACCCAAGTTTGCGAACGACCTATTAAGGCAAATCCCATATAACCACGAACTTCAAGCTTATCTTTACCTGATAGTTTAAGAATACATTTGTAAATATTCCCTGTTTCAGGATCTAAGATTTTTCCGCCATTGTATTCGTCATCGTCTTTGGTTAGCCCTTTTATAATTACAAGCCCTAGAACGGGTTTATTTTTATCTGTTCCTTCACACTTTTCGCATTTTTTATTGCGCTTGGCAGCGTCCATAATCTCGACAATTTTCCCATATACTTTTCCACTATTTTCATAAATATCTACAACAGATTTTGTTTCTCCTGTTTTATCATCAATTGTTTTCCATTTTCCTAAAACGGTTTGTGATTGCATTTGGATACATCCAAAAAACAAAAATAAAAATGCTATTTTTTTCATAGTTACAAATGTGGGTTATTCGTTGGGTGGTGTTTTAGTTTATATATTGAAGCGTCTAATTCGAAACCTAATAATAGAATCATGCAATTTATCCAAAGGTAAAACATTACCACTAGTAATGTTCCTATAGAGCCATACAATTCGTTGTATTTTGAAAATTTAACGACCCAAATTCCAAAAAAATAAGAGGATACGATAATTAAAACGGTGGTAAAAACAACACCAATTGTTATAAAAGCTCTTTTTCTTGTTTGTCTGATTCCGAATTTAAAAAGCATTCCTATTGACATTAATATCATAATGATAACAAAGGAATATCGACCATATTCTATAAGCGAAATTTTGTCGGAAATTCGACTAGAAAGCACATCTTGAATGATGGTTCGCTGAATAAAAACTTCAAAAATTATAATAGTCGTTACTGTCACTAATAAGAAAATTGTAAGCATCATTGATATAAATAGTGCAACAAAATATTGCCTGAAATAGGCCCGTTTTTCTATAACATGTTGTGAGGTTTCAAAACCACTCATGACGGCATTTACACCATTTGTCATTAAAAAAACAGACAAAATTACCCCAGTTGACAACAATCCTGAATGACTATTGTGTAGAATATCGTTTATAATCACATCTATGGCATCGAAGGTGGTGGGTGGCACATTTTCTCTTACAAATCCTAAAAAATCTTCCTGAAAACCAGTAATGGGAATGTATGGAATGAGGTTTAAAATGAATAACATAAATGGAAACAATGCCATAAAAAAGCTCCATGCAATGGCCGCTGCTCTATAACTTAAGGCACCTTCAATAATTCCAGAAATATAAAAATCGAGTAATTCGTACAAAGATATTCCTTGTAAAAACGGTAATTTTATATTTTCCAATACAATGATTAATTGCTTGATTACTGGTGTTTTTTTTAATATTTCTTCAATACTTTGACTCATATTCAGATTTCAGGTTAAATCGCTTTTAAACTTAAATCCATATTATACACTGAGTGTGTTAGAGCTCCAGACGAAATATAGTTTACACCGCATTCTGCATAATCACGAATGGTTTTTTCGTTAATATTCCCTGAAGATTCTGTAAGGCATTTGGTTCCAATTAATTTGACAGCTGTTTTTGTATCTTCAAAATTAAAATTATCAATCAATATGCGATAAACGCCTTCTGATTGCAATATTTCTTCAATTTCGGTTAAATTTCTGGCTTCGACAATAATTTTTAAATCGAGTTTATTATCGGTAAGGTATTGCTTTGTTTTGGCAATTGCCAAAGTGATTCCGCCAGCAAAATCATTGTGATTGTCCTTGAGCATAATCATGTCATACAAAGCAAAACGATGATTTTCGCCTCCGCCTATTTTTACCGCCCATTTTTCTGCTGCCCGAAAACCTGGCGTTGTTTTGCGCGTATCTAAAACTTTAGTATTTGTGCCTTCAAGTAATTGTACATATTTATTCGTTTTTGTGGCAATAGCACTCATTCTTTGCATTGAATTAAGCACTAACCGTTCTGCTTTTAAGATAGATTGTGAACTTCCAGAAACATGAAAAATAACATCACCATATTTTACTTGGCTACCGTCTTGTACAAAGGTTTCGACAACTAAATTTGAATCAACGTGTTTGAAAATCATTTTTGCGAATTCGACACCAGCAATTATGCCTGTATCTTTGACTAATAATTTAGCTTTTCCCATTGCCGAAGCAGGAATACAAGCTAATGAGCTGTAATCACCAGTTCCTATATCTTCTCGGATTCCGTTTGTGATTATTAACTCTAATTCTTGATTGAATTGCGCTTCTGAAATCATATTATATAAATTATAAGGCTAAAATAGGGAAAAATGTGGATTTGGTTATTTGTTTATCCGGTTATTTGGGAAAATTTTTAACCTTTGTAATTCAGAATTTATAAAAAATGAATATCAAACTTATTGCCATTGGTAAAACCGACAATAAAAATCTCCAATCTTTAATTGACGATTATACAAAGCGTTTGTCTTTTTATATCAAATTTGATTTGGACATTATTGCCGATATTAAAAATGTAAAAAACTTATCGGAAAGTCAGCAAAAGGAAAAAGAAGGCGAACTTATTTTGTCTAAAATTACAGCAACTGATCAGTTAATTTTGTTAGACGAAAATGGAAAAACTTTTTCAAGTGTTGCTTTTTCGGAAGAATTGCAAAAGAAAATGAATTCCGGAATTAAGACTTTGGTATTTGTTATCGGCGGACCGTATGGTTTTAGCGATGAAGTTTACAAAAAAGCTTTTGGTAAAATTTCGCTTTCACAAATGACATTTTCGCATCAAATGGTTCGGTTATTTTTTATAGAACAATTGTATCGCGGGTTTACAATTTTGAAGAACGAACCGTATCATCATCAGTAAAAAGATTATATTTGATTTTTAAAATTTAATTAATGCTTTCCATATTAATTCCAACTTATAATTATAGTGCTTTTTCATTGGTTCAAGAACTAAAGAATCAAGCTATAGCGACTGGAATTATTTTTGAAATTATTGTTTTAGATGATAGCTCAACTGATGAAATTTCTTTAATAGAAAACTCAAAAATAAATACATTAGAAAATTGCAAATTCGAAAAAAACGAAACTAATGTAGGAAGAGCGAAAAACCTAAATAAATTAGCTGCAAAATCACAATACAATTGGTTATTGTTTATGGATTGTGATACTTTCCCGAAAAGCAAAAATTTTATTGCTACTTATATAAATTCTATTTCAGAAAATAACAATGCCCTTTTTGGAGGAATCACATACAAAAAAGAGAAGCCTAATAAAGAAAAAATGCTTCGTTGGAAATATGGTTCAAATCGTGAAGAAATTACTGTTTTAGACAGAAATAAAAATCCGTATTCTACAACTTTAACTTCTAATTTTTTAATTAAAAAGGAGGTTTTTACTGATATAAAATTTGACGAACGCATTGACACTTATGGGTATGAAGATTTAGTATTTATCCAGCATTTGAAAGCAATAAACCAACCAATTCATCATATTGACAACCCAACGTATCATCTGAATTACGAAACATCTAATACCTTTTTAACTAAAACAAAGAAAGCATTAGAAACGTTGCAATTTATAGAAGCAAATAAGATATTAACTACTGCAGAAACTAAAATTCAAAAAATGCATCAATTGATTTCAAAAATGAAGTTAAGTAATATAATCGTTTTTATTTTTTATAGGCTACAAAGCATAGCTGAACAGAATTTACTTTCAAAAAAACCTTCGCTTTTTGTTTTTGATTTATACAAATTAGGATATTATGCTACTTTGAAATCAAAGAATTAAAAAGCTGTTGCCATTTTTCCATTACATTTTCTATAGTATATTCAGTCATTGCCTCTTTTGCATTTGCACCAATACGTTTTCTTAGCTCGATATTTTCAATTAATTCTGACACTTTATTGGCAAAAGCTTGTTCGTCTCCATCGTTAATTAAAAAGCCTGTAGTATTATTTGTTATAATAGCTCTTGGTCCGATTGGACAATCATATGCTACAACTGGCAAGCCAAAAGACATTGCTTCTAATAAAACCATGGGAAATCCTTCGGATCGTGATGTCATTAAATAAATAGAAGATTCTTGGTATTTTTCTTGAATATCTTTTACCGGGTTCTTAAAATTAACCTTATTATCAATTTGAAGTTGTTTTGCTAGACTAACATAGTTTGAATTACTATCGTATTCGCCGTAAATATCAAGAATCCAATCAGGATGGGTTTCTGTTACTTTTTGCCAAATTAATAATAATCTATCAATCCCTTTTTCGTAAGAATATCTGCTTACTGAAATTGCCTTTTTATTATCTAGTTTTGATTTAATATTGCTACTAAACCAATTAGGATTCGGAATTACTTGAACATTTTTTAGATTCCATTCTTTCTTACTTTCGTTTGATAAAAGAATTACTTTATCATAACTTTTAATACCGATTTTTTTTAAATAAAATTTTAGCTTAAATAAAATTTGTGCAAATAACTTCTCGCTATTTTGTTTTTCTTCAATATACCGTGACCCATGACTTTCAAATAAAATAGGAATTTTGGTTTGCAATAACCAAGGGACAAAATACCCTTTTAAACCATTATCACAGACTATAATTATATCCGGTTTTATTTGATTTATACATTTATTCAATCCTTTTATATATTGAAATAAATACTGAAACCTATTTCCCGTTAATTTTATATAATGAAATCTAGTTTTATTCGTAAAATCATAAAACAATGAGATGTTCTCTTCATTTTGAGTTAATATATGAACATCAATTTTGAATTTTTCAGAGAAATAATTTGTTTTTATTGAAAGAACTCGAGCTACTCCGCCTGAGCCACTTATTTTAGGAGTGATATAAAGAATTCTCATTTTTTTAAATCTATTTTTAGTAATCTCAACCATTGGTTTCCAATGTTTTCTAATGAAAACTTCTGAACACTTTGCAATGCATTTTGTTTACAGGTATTATATAATTCTTTATCAATAAATAATTGGTTTATTGCTTCAGTCAGTTCATTAAAATCTTGATCGTTTACCAAAATTCCATTATTTTTATGAATAATTATTTCGCTCGGACCACAAAGACAGTCAAACGATATAACTGGAGTTTGACACGCTAATGATTCGACTAAAACATTTGAAAAACCTTCATTTTTACTGCTTAATACTAAAAAAAGAGCATTTTTGAGGTAGTTATATGGATTTTCTTGATAACCTAATAAATGAACTTTATCTTCAATATTATTATGAATAGCTATTGAATTTAATTTTGATTTATTTCCATTTCCTAAAATTACAAGATGGATATTCTCTTTCGGCAAAACTGATTTTGAATAGCTTTCTATTAATTTATCAAATTGCTTGATTTCGTTTTCGTATTGACCTATTGCAATAATATATTGATATTTTATTTCTAACGAAGCATCCTTTTTTTTAGTAATTTCATCAAAATTAATTGAGTTATTTATTGTAACAAGGTTTTTAAGCTTATGTTTTTTATAGATAAAATTTTTCATTGTATCTACAATTGCAACATTTGCATAACAGTGATTGTACATTAATCTTGTGAGTAAACTATTATTCGGCATATAATGATCGATTAGATAACTATGTACCGTAAAAATTGAGTTTTTAGGGTAAATAAGTCTGGAAATAATAAGTTCTTGAACTAATTTAGTTCTAAACCTAAAATCTATAATATAATCAAAATTATTTTCTTTTAAATAGTTATTAAGTTTTATGAGCCTCTTCAACTTATTGTAAACTCCGTTGCTCTTATTTTTTAGCAGTCCTAAATTGTATAACTTTCCTTTATACGGATAACCTATCTCATCAATAACCGTAACAATATGCACTTCTATTCCATTATTCTGAAGAAAAACGGATAAATTAGCCATTACTTTATCGCTCCCACCGCCACTCAATCTATAGCCGATAAGTCCAATTTTATAATCTTTTTTTATTGTTTTTGTCATTTTTAAAATAAATTTTTTTTGCCTAATGCCTACTATAACTTAAAAAAAATTATTTTACAATTATAATTGTCTTGTTATAATATTCTTCTTGATAGTTGATTGTACCAAATTTACCTTTTGAATTGTCTAAAACAAAATCAACAAACTCGTAGCATTTTGGTATTAATGAGGTATTAATGATTTCGAGTTCCACAGATTTTTTTGTTGGATCTTCTAATTTTGTTTCTCTTTCAACTATTGCTTTTTTTAATATTAATCCTTTACTAAAATTAGTGTAGGCAAAATACGCTGTTACCAGTAATATTGGCATAAAAAAGAGTACACTTAAAATATTATTCAAAACTAAAGATTTATTTTTGTCATAATAAAATATTCTATTTGATATTTTTATTGTGATGAAAATAATGAAAATTAACACAAAATAGTGAAAATAGACAGTTGTTCTAAAAGTAATTAATTGTGGAAAAAAAATAAATGGAAGAATTGTACTTAAAGCAACCAAAATCCACTTAGCATTTTTAAGGACTTTAGAAAAAGTAATTCTGTTTTTTAAAAAAGTAAACTGTTTAATACTATTAATTTTATTTTGAGATTGTCCTGAGAAAAAAATACCTAAGCCACATAAAAAAGATAAAGGAACTAAGACAAGAGCTCTACTTAAATAATAATATAGAATCAATAAGTAATTTTCAATCAAAAGGCCAATACTTAAAGTTTGTTCGTTTTTTAATGTATCTATTCGTAACCAGTTTCCGGGAGCTATACTAACAAAAATAAGTCCCGAAGTAAGTGATAAGAAAAGCATAAAATTAAATAGCTTTACTTTTTTATTGTTTTCCAGCAAATCAATTATCATAGTTAAAACAACAAGTGTTATCAATGCAATTGTTAAATTTTGAGTTGAAGCACCTGCTAAAAAAGTAAATACTATAAAATATCCTTTTTTTATAGTAGTAATTTCCCTTTTTTGATATTTTAAGTAGTATAAAATCCAGATTGCACCAATAAATAAAGTTAATGAATAATACCCTCCAACAGCCCAATAAATTACTTCCGAGAGTAATAAAAAAGATCCCATCCAAAAAGTTATCATTATTAAGTTAATGAGTAAAAATTTATTTTTAATTTGTTTTTTTGAAATATTTAATTCTTCTTTTACAATATAAAAAGCTAAGAACCCTGAGCCTAAAAAACATATCGACCAGAAAAAAGTAAGAAACTCAACAGACCAATAAGAGAGTCCTAAAGCTTGAATAAAGCCACCTAAGGTTAAAGTTCTGCCATCCCATTCAAAATACCAAGAATAACAATGTTTTATAATTCCATTCTTATTTAAATCTAAAAGAAAAGCATAATCATCAGACCAATAAAACGTATTTATACAGAATAACAGAATAAATAAAATTAAAAAAGTCGAAAATAATAAAAGTGTTTTTGGAATTATTTCAACTGTTCTATGCATTTTTTGGCGGTAAATTTATTAGTTTCGTACAAATATAATTAATCTAATGAATAGTAATCCTCTAGTCAGTATTATTTGTTTGTGTTACAATCACGAAGCTTTTGTTATTGAATCTTTAAACTCGGTTATTAATCAAAGTTATAATAATATTGAACTCATTATTGTAGATGATTTTAGTACTGATAATTCTAAGAAAGTCATCAGAAACTGGCTAATCAATTTTCCTAAAACACAATTCATTGGTAATGAAGAAAATTTAGGTAATACAAAATCATTTAATAAAGCACTACGATTAGCTAAAGGAGATTATATAATAGATTTAGCTTCTGATGATGTTTTATTACCAAATTGTGTGCATCTGCAAATAGAAAAATTTCAAAAAAGTTCTTATCCTAATCTAGGTGTAGTTTATGGAAATGCCGAATTAATTACCGAAAACGGAGATTTTGATTCGTATTATTTTGCTGTAAATAGTGACAAAGAAGTAATTCAAAAAAGAGTGACTGGAGATATTTATCATAATGTTTTATTAGGAGGAAATAGTTTATGTTCTGTATCTGCGATGATAAAAAAAGAAACTCTAGAAGATTTAAATGGTTTTGATGAAGATTTATACTATGAAGATTTAGATTTTTGGATTCGAGCATCCAGAAAATATGAATTTGATTTTATAAATGCTATTTTAGTTCAAAAAAGAACTGTCGAAAATTCTTTAGGTGCTATGTTTTATAAAAAAACAGATGAGAGAGCAAAAAAAATAAATCATTCGACTTATTTAATCCTAAAAAAAGCTATAAAACTAAATAAAACTAAGACAGAGAACAAAGCACTTTTAAAACGAATTCATTTTGAAATACTTTTGAATTATAAATCGAAGAATTTTTACTTACTAAGTAAATATTTAAGACTAAAATTATTGTTATCTATTTAATCTATTTTTAAAAAAATTATTCAAAGGATTTTCTACATATTTATAGAATACAATTGCTATTATATTTAAAATAACAAATAAGAATAGTTTATTATCCCAAAATTTCTCTACTATCGTTACAAAGATTCCTAAATGAATCAAATAGAATATATAAGAGCTTTTTCCTAATAATTCGAATAATTTAGTTTCGAATAATTTTGAGATAACAGTTCTCTCAAATATCAAACCCGCAAAAAGCGGTACAACACCAAATAAAGGTAGTAATAAGGTATTAACAATTTTTCCAAACCAAGAATCTGTCCCATAACCAACTCCATTTATTTTTAATATTGAAAGTAAATAAACAAATATAATTATCATAATGAGTCCTACATAAGTTAACCAACTTGAACTTATATTTTTAAACTTATTGATATATATTGCCAAACCCATACCAATAAAAAACTCAAAGCATCTTCCAAAAAAAGTAAAATCGAGCATGAAACTTAAATTTTTCATAAACCCATAAAAATCAATATTTTGAAAAAGGTTTACTATAAAAAACCCAAAAACAAATAAAAATAAAGGCAACAGAATCAGGAATACTCTTTTTCTCTTAATAAGTACAAAAAATAATGGCGCAAGAAAATAGAAAACTTCCTCAACTGTTAGCGACCAACCTTGTGCAATACCCGTAAATTTAAAATCATCAAAAAAACCTCTAAAAAAAGTAATGTTTAATATATAAATTTTCAAATTTGAAACTAAATTTCGAAAATCTGTTAAAGCAAAAAATGCAAATGTCAATGTTGTTATGATAAAATACATTGGGTAAATTCTAGCAAAACGATTAATTAGGTATTGCTTAAAATTTATTTTTGGAAGTGAGTAATATCTATGTGTAATTAAAAATCCGCTTAAAACAAAAAACAAGGTTACTCCAATGTGAAGTTCTGAGAAAAAATTATAAATTTTTATTCCAAAATATTCTTTGCTTATTGGATTGTAGTGATGACAAAAAACTAGGTAAGCTGCTATAGCTCTTAATCCAGTTAATGCTGGAAAATAATTAATATTTTGGTCTATTTTTTTCATCAAAACAAGCTTTTTCTAAAATAAATACCCAAAACTAATAAATAAAGAAAATAGGTCACGGCATGTGCAATTACCACTCCTTCTGTTTTAAAAATACTAATAAAACAAAAACTAGAAATATATAATATTGCCAATGATAAGACTTCTGTTATTATAAATGCTTTTGTCATTTTTTTAGCAAAAAATTGCAATCCCAAAATCCAAGAAGCAGCTTTAAAAAAATCACCTATAAGTTGCCACAAAAACAAATTGGAAACAGGTTCGAAGTCTTCTGTAAAAAGAATCTTAATCATTAAGTTTCTAAACAAATAAATTACAATTAACCCAATTGCAAACAATGGTAATACATTTTTATAAAAGCTCCAAAAAACTTTTTTTGTTTCTCTTTTACTATCTGCAAGTACTAATTTTGGGTAATAATATACAGTAAGTAATGTGTTTATAAACAGCAAGTAATAGGTGGAAATTCTAGTCATGGCTTCCCAAAAACCAGCTTCATTTAGCCCGATATTTTGAATCACTTGATTACGGATTGCTAAAAAAACTATTGGCCCTAAAATTCCAGAAACCATAGCCATTAAAAAATAATGAGACAGGTTTTTTATTATTTTAAAATCAAATAAATCCAAACGAATTGAATTTATAATTGAAATATCTTTCAAAATATAATAAACTGTGACAAAAAACAATAAAGAAGGTGTAATTATAATAGACAACAAAGCCCCAAGAAGGAACCATTTCCAAATGAATAATAGTGTAATAAAAAGTCCAATACAATTACCTATACTATTGATATAAATTACTGTTTTAAATTTGCCTAAACCGTTTATAATAGATACAAGATATAATGAAGCGGTATACAATGGTAATACGATTGCAAGAACTCGAAACACATACGAATAGTCTAAATTATTTCCAAAAATAAGTTGATTCCAATATGGAGCAAAAAAAAACAAAATACTACCTATAACAATTGTAATGGCTACTAAACTAAAAAATAAGGTTGAAAATATTTTTTTAAACTCTTCTTTATCTCCATTGTTTTCAGCAACATATTTTACGATTCCGTTTTGAAAACCTAAAGTAGAAACACTTTCAACCGATGTTATAAAATTCCGCAAATTGCCTACTAGCGCCATACCTGTTGGTCCTATAAAAATGGCTAAAACTTTTGATGTGATAAGTCCAATTCCTATTTTAAGAAGCACACTAATACTATTTAAAGAAGTGATTTTAAATAATTGTGACGAAAGTATGTTTTTAGCAAACCTGAAACATCAC
>NZ_JAYSSZ010000302.1:0-18304 GCF_043720215.1 Flavobacterium sp.
AACAGATTCCCCTGCTTTAGATTGTGGTCCATAACGTTCTACCTCACTTCTAAAAGGTCTTACCATTTGCGAATGACAACCTACACAACCTTCTCTAATATATAAATCACGTCCTTCTAATTCTAATGGTGTATATGGTTTTACACTTGCAATTGTTGGAATATTAGATTTTACCATAATGGTAGGCACAATTTGAATAACGCCTCCAATTAAGATAGCTACTGTTGCTAAAATGGTAAGTTGAATTGGTTTTCTTTCTAACCAAGGATGAAATTTTTCTCCCTTTATTCTTCTAGAACTAATTCTTACTAATTCAGGGGCTTCAGCCAACTCGTCTTCTACATTTGCATTTGCTCTAACGGTTTGAATAATGTTATAAACCAAAACAAACATTCCAATTAGATAAAGTGTTCCACCCACCATTCTCATCCAATACATTGGCATGATTGCGGTTACGGTTTCAAGAAAATTACCATAAGTTAATGTTCCGTCTGGGTTAAATTCTTTCCACATAGAAGCTTGAACAAAACCTGCAACATACATTGGAAGTGTATAAAGTATGATTCCTAAAGTTCCAATCCAAAAGTGAAAATTTGCTAATTTTATAGAATGCAACGGTCCTTTAGTCATTCGTGGAATTAACCAATAAATCATTCCAAAAGCCATAAATCCGTTCCAAGCCAGTGCGCCTACATGAACGTGAGCAACGATCCAATCTGTAAAATGCGCTATGGCATTTACATTTTTTAGTGATAACATTGGCCCTTCAAAAGTTGCCATTCCGTAACCCGTAATAGCTACCACAAAGAATTTTAATATTGGTTCAGTACTTACTTTATCCCAAGCACCACGCAAAGTTAAAAGCCCATTTATCATTCCTCCCCAAGATGGTGCAATTAACATTATTGAGAAAACTACTCCTAAATTCTGTGCCCAATTAGGTAACGCAGAATACAACAAATGATGCGGTCCAGCCCATATATAAATGAATATTAATGACCAAAAGTGTACAATAGACAGCCTATAAGAATATACAGGTCTGTTTGCTGCTTTAGGTATAAAATAATACATTAATCCTAAGAATGGTGTTGTTAAGAAAAATGCTACTGCATTATGACCGTACCACCATTGTACCAAAGCATCTTGAACACCTGCGTATACAGAATAACTTTTCATTGCTGAAACTGGTAATTCTAAACTATTAAAAATGTGTAAAACCGCAACAGTTACAAAAGTTGCCAAGTAAAACCATATGGCAACATATAAATGGCGTTCTCTTCTTTTGATAATAGTTCCTATCATATTAATACCAAAAACAACCCAAATTAAAGCAATAGCAATATCTATAGGCCATTCTAATTCTGCATATTCTTTAGAACTTGTATAACCAAGAGGTAAAGAAATAGCTGCAGCTACTATAATAAGTTGCCATCCCCAGAAGTGAAGATTGCTTAAGAAATTACTAAACATTCTAGCTTTTAATAATCGTTGTAGTGAATAATAAATCCCTGCAAACATTGAATTTCCTACAAAAGCAAAAATAATTGCATTGGTGTGTAAAGGTCTTAATCTTCCAAAACTTAACCAGGAAATCCCTTCGGTCAAATTAGGAAATATAAAAAGAGTTGCTAATAAAAGACCTACTAGCATTCCGACCACACCAAAAAGGATTGTTGCATAAAGGAATTTTTTTACAATCTTGTTGTCATAATAAAATTGTTGCATTTCCATAATTAAATTTGTTTTTCTTTTGTTGTTTGTATTGATTTTGGATTTTCTATTTTTTTGAGTTCATCGTCAAAAAGTATTCTGACCGATGGGGTATAATCATCATCGTATTGACCTGTTTTTACCGCTAAAATGAAAGCAATAAAAAAGCCAATTGCAACAATAATACTGATGGAGATTAATAAATAAATGACACTCATACCTTAAATTTGTGTTAACAAAGTTACTATTGTTGATTCTTTAAGAATATGATATTTATCATACTTCTTTTTTTTCTATTTTAAATTTCTACTGTAATAATTACTCATCAAAGTGACAAAACTTACAATTGTTATAGTGCTTAAAGGCATTATAATTGCTGCTACTAATGGTAATAAATTTCCAGTAATGGCAAACGATAATCCTACAACGTTGTATAATAATGAAAGCGTAAAACTCATTTTAATTGTAGTTATTGCTTTTTTAGATAGCTTAAGAAAATAGTTTAGTCTTTGAAATTCACTCGCGTCTAAAATAGCATCACAAGCCGGAGAGAATACGTTTACATTTTCTGAAATAGAAATTCCAATATTACTTTGCGCCAATGCTCCAGCATCATTTAATCCATCTCCAACCATCATTACATTTTTTCCGCTTTCTTGTAAATTTTTAATAAAATCTAATTTTTGCTCTGGTTTTTGATTAAAAACCAATTCAATTCCTTTAGGTAATATTTGTTCTAAAGTTTCACGCTCACCTTCGTTATCTCCAGAAAGTACTTTAATTTCATAATTGGTATTTAAATTTTTAAAAAGAGTTTCTAAACCTTCTCTATATTGGGTGTTGAAAATGTATTTTCCTAAATAAACATCATTAATTTTTATATGAACTGATGTTTGCTGAATACTTTTTTCTTCTAATTTTTGGACAAAAGAAGCGGATCCAATTTGTATTTCAATTCCATTTATTTGTGCTTGAATCCCTTTTCCTGTAATTTCTTCAAAATGATTTATTTTAGTGTGTTTTACTGCGGGTAGAAAATCATATAACATTCTACTTAAAGGATGATTAGACGCTCGAAGTACGCTTTTTATTAAAAACACATTTTCATCAGAAAGGGCGTTTCCTTCATAAGAAATATTCGATTTTTTATTAGTTGTAATCGTTCCCGTTTTATCAAAAACAATAGTATCAACTTTTGCTAATTGTTCGATTACTAAAGCGTTTTTTAGATAAAATTTCTTTTTACCTAAAATTCGTAGAACATTTCCAAAAGTAAACGGAGCAGTCAACGCCAATGCACACGGACAAGCTACAATTAGCACGGCTGTAAAAACATTGAAAGCAGTATTTGCATTAAAAAATATCCAATATCCAAACCCTGCAAAAGCGATTAACAAAAGAATAGGAGTAAAATATCGACTAATTTTATCGGTTATCGTTTTGTGATTTTGAGCTACATTTTTCTGAAAAACATCATTACTCCATAATTGTGTCAAATAACTTTGGGAAACCGAATGTAAAACCTCCATTTCGATTACTTTACCTATTTGTTTTCCTCCAGCAAAAATTTTATCTCCCGATTTTTTAGTAATAGGAATGGCTTCACCAGTAACAAAACTATAATCAATTTCTGCTTTTTCGGATATTAAAATTCCATCAACTGGAATCAATTCTTGATTTCTAATGAGTAATCTATCTCCTTTTTGAACATCATAAATAGGGATGCTTTCTTCAGAAGTATCAGTATTTATTTTAGTTATTGCAATAGGAAAATAGGATTTAAAATCTCTTTCAAAACTTAAAAAACTATAGGTTTTGATTTGGAACATTTTTCCTAAAAGCATAAAGAAGATCAAACCTGTTAAACTATCAAAAAAACCAGATCCATAATCCATAAAAATATCAAATGTACTTCTCACAAACATTACGACAATTCCTAAAGCAATCGGAATGTCTATATTTAGCATCTTAGATCTGATGCTTTTGTAGGCCGAAACATAATAACCACTTGCTGAATAAAAAAACGATGGCAATGATAATGCAAATATTAACCAACGGAAAAAACCTCGGTATTGATCTAGCCAATATTCTTTGACTTCAAAATATTCTGGAAATGAGAGCAACATAATATTCCCAAAACAAAAGAAAGCTACTCCAAGTTTATAGGTTAAACTTCTGTCGATGTTGTTTTTTCCGGTTTCATAATTTTCTAAACTAATGTAAGGTTCATAACCTATAGAGCTTAATAAATAAACAATTGTTTTTAGAGAAACAGTTTCTGGATTATAAGTTATTCTAACTTTTTTTTCAGGAAAATTTACTTGAGAAGTGTTTATGCCTTTTTGAAGACGCTGTAAATTTTCCAAAATCCAAATACACGAACTACAGTGAATGTGAGGAATGCTAAGTGAAACAATGCAGGTTGTTTCTTCTTGAAATTCAAGCAATTTTGAAATAATACTTTCATTATCTAAAAAATCATATTTGCCTTTACTATCTTGTGGGGTTGTTCCAGGTGATTTTTCAAAATCATAATAGCAAGTCATATCATTTAGAGAAAAAATTTCGTAAACGGTTTTGCAACCGTTGCAACAAAATAGCTTATCATCAAAAATAATTTCGTCTTCTTTTACAATATCCAAACCACAATGGAAACAGTTTTGCGTGTCCATATACTTTACTCATTTTACCTTTAGCAAAGGTCACACAGTAGCTGAATTTAAAATATGATATTTGTCATATAAAAGTGTAATTTTGTAAAACAAGTAAATGTGAATTCGATGAGTAAATGTGAGCAATGTATTGTCAGACAATTTAGTTCTCTAAAGACACTTAATAAACAAGAACTTTTGCGTATGGCAGATTGTAAAACCTCGCATACGATAAAAAAAGGAGAATCTATTTTTGAAGAAGGAGAAAATGTAAATGCTATATTTTGTATAAAAGAAGGTGTTTGTAAGTTGTCTAAATTAAGCGCCAATGGTAAAGACCAAATTGTAAAATTGATAAAGCCAGGAGAATTGCTTGGACAGCGTTCTATGATTAGTGATGAGGTTGCAAATTTAACTGCCGTAGCTCTAGAAGACATGGAAGTTTGTTTTATTCCAAAGGCAGAAATACTAGGTTTTTTTAATCACAACAATGATTTTTCTATGAATGTCATGAAAACCATTTGTGGAGATTTAAAAGAAGCCGATGATCATATGGTTTCAATGGCTCAAAAAACAGTCAAAGAGCGCTTGGCAGGAATTTTACTCTACCTCGAAGATACTTTTGGCAAAAATGAAGATCAAAGTTTGCGTATTCAGCTTTCGAGAGAAGAATTAGCAGGTATGATAGGAACTGCCACCGAAAGTTGTATAAGATTATTATCTGAAATGAACAAAGGAGAGATTATTTATTTAGAGGGAAAAAAAATCACAATTCTTCAAAAAAATGCGTTACTCAAATTATCACGTTAGATTAACTTTTTTTGAATGTTTTTATAATTTCGGATTTATATAAATCAAAAATGGCTGTTAGTGGAATTAATAGCTATAAAAAAAGCCGAACATTTCTGTTCGACTTTAGTCGGGGTGGCAGGATTCGAACCTGCGGCCTCCTGCTCCCAAAGCAGGCGCGATAACCGGGCTACGCTACACCCCGTGTAAGCGAGTGCAAATATAAGGTTTAATTTCACTTTTCAAAATAAATAATCAAAATAAATTGAACATATTTTTAAATTCTATGTTTTTTAGTTAGTACCAGGTTTCTAGTTTTGATGATAATTTTTTATGTTTTTCTTCACATTAAAACTATTATATTTGACACAAGCAAATAATATTTAAGAAATGCCTTCTAAGAAGTTACTTTATATCCTTTTTATTTTAATTACAGTTTCTGTTAGAGCCAATTTCATTTTGCTTCCTATGGACGAAACTTCTCAAAAGAATCATCTAAAAGCTTACGGTATTACCTATTGGGCACTAGATAAACAATACAAAGCGAGTTGGTTACTTAACTATCGTGGAGGTTCTTTTTTATTGCCGGATGTTTCTGAAATTAGAAAAGAATGTCAAATTCGTGGTGTCAGTTTTGAGGTGCTTTCCGATGGAGAAACCAATCAAATTTTAGCAGATATATCTTCCCCATCTCAAAATATGGAAACCGTTGTGTTAGAAAAAGCGCCAAAAGTTGCTGTATATTCTCCACCAGGAAAACAACCTTGGGACGATGCTGTGACTATGGTTTTGACGTATGCCGAAATCCCTTTTACAACAATTTATGATACTGAAGTTTTAAGTGATCAATTAATACTATACGACTGGTTGCATTTGCATCACGAAGATTTTACTGGACAATACGGAAAGTTTTTTGGAGCTTATAGGACGGCGCCTTGGTACATTCAGCAGAAGCAAGATGCTGAAGCTTTAGCAAAAAAACTAGGTTATAATAAGGTTTCTGAAGAAAAAGGAGCTGTTGCTAGAAAAATTCGTGATTTTGTTATTGGCGGTGGATTTATGTTTGCAATGTGTTCAGCAACCGATAGTTTTGATATTGCTTTAGCTGCCGAAAATATTGATATTTGCGAATCTATGTTTGATGGTGATGCTAGTGAGGCTAATTACCAATCTAAAATTGATTACACTAAAACGTTTGCTTTTAAAGAGTTTATCTTAGACAGAAAACCCGAACATTATGAATTTTCTGATATTGATATGACCGAAAAAAGAAAAATTCCCTTCGAGAAAGATTATTTTACCTTAATGGAATTTTCGGCAAAATGGGATGTTATACCAAGTATGTTATGCCAAAATCACACTTCGCTTGTCAAAGGATTTATGGGACAAACCACCTCTTTTGATAGGCAGCTGATAAAAACAAATGTTCTAGTTTTAGGCGAAAACCAAATAAACGAAGAAGCTCGTTATATTCATGGTCAAAAAGGGAAAGGCTTCTTTACTTTTTATGGTGGTCACGATCCTGAAGACTTTCAGCATAGAGTAGGGGATGAACCAACGGTTTTAGACTTGCATCCCAATTCTCCAGGATTTCGTTTAATTTTAAATAATGTATTGTTTCCAGCTGCTAGGAAAAAGAAGCAGAAAACATAATAAAAACTACTTTTTGTTTTTTGCCATCACTTTTGCCATTTGACACGCATTATAATCTTGTGTTTTTTCTAACTCGGTAATTATATTTTGGTGGTTTTTTTCGTCACGATTTTGAGATATTTTTTTCACTGCTTCTATTGATGTGATTTCTATTTCAAAAGCAATAATTCCTTTAGCTTGCAACATTGTTTTTTCTGATAAATTTTCAACTCGAACAGGTTTTTCTGAATTTGCTTCGTATTTATCGACTAATTTTTTTAATGAAAGAATGGATTCGTTGAGGTTTAAAATTTTTACTTTTCCATACACATGAACTGCCATATAATTCCAAGTAGGAACATTTTCGTGGTCGTACCAAGACGAGGAAATATACGAATGTGGTCCTGAGAAAATGGCTAGAACTTCTGTTTCGTTTTTTAAGCTTTCTCCTTGAGGGTTTTCTATAGAAACGTGTCCAACAAGAATAGCTTTTCCAGAAGGATTTTTATCTAAAACCAAAGGAATGTGCGTTGCCCAAAGTTTAGTGTTGGTTTGATTGACAAGAATTGCAAATCCGTTTTCGTGAATAAAACTGCGAATTTCTTCTTGATCCTCGTTTTTGTAAATATCTGGAATATACATTGTTTAAAGATTAAATCACATTTACTTCCGCTTCAATATGAATACCAAAAGTTTCAAAAACTGTCTTTTGTATATCCTTAGAAACATTCAAAATTTCCTGTCCAGTCGCATTGCCATAATTGACTAAAACCAAAGCTTGATTTTTATGAATTCCTGCATCGCCAAAACGTTTTCCTTTGAAACCTGCTTGCTCTATAAGCCAACCCGCAGGAACTTTTACTTCGGTTTCTGAAATTTCGTAAAATTTCATTTCTGGAAATTTCTTATGAATCGATTCAAATTCCGACTTTAATAAAATCGGATTTTTGAAAAAACTCCCACTATTTCCCAACTCTTTTGGATCTGGTAATTTACTTTGACGAATCGCAATTACAGCATTTGAAATTGCAATTAAACCCGGAATTTCGATATTTTTTTTAGCTAATTCTAATTGAATATCTCCGTATGAAATGTTTATTTTATGGTTGTGTTTTGTTAATTTAAAAACAACAGATGTAATAATGAATTGGTCTTTTATTTCCTGTTTAAAAACACTCTCTCTGTAACCAAAATTACATTCTGTATTTGTAAAAGTTTTCATTTCTTGGGTTGCAATATGCATCGCTTCGCAAGAAACAAAAGTGTCCTTTATTTCTGTCCCATATGCGCCAATATTTTGTACTGGAGTTGTACCAACATTACCTGGAATAAGTGACATGTTTTCTAATCCTCCAAAATCTTTATTGATAGTCCAAAGTACAAATTCATGCCAGTTTTCACCAGCTTGACTTTCTACCCAAACAAAATCATCATCTTGTTTAACTATTTTTTTTCCTTTCAAATTAACATGAATAACTAAAGCATCAATATCTTGGGTGAGTAACATGTTACTTCCGCCTCCCAAAATAAATTTTTGTTCATTTTTATTTTCTTGTAAAATTGTTTTCAATTCTGAAACAGAATGCACTGCTACAAATTTTTTTGCCTTGGCTTCAATACCAAAAGTGTTGTGTTTTTTTAGAGAAAAATTAGGAATGATATTCATAAATAGGATGATTATTTAGATCACAAAAATAACATAAAGAATTTAAACAAATTTTTCAAAATAGTTTTTTTGCCAAATATGAAGCATAAATAATGGCAATATGTATGGAATTATCTTTTTGTCGCCTTTTTCTATTTGTGCTACTAGTTTTTGTCCATTCAGATTTTCTAGGAAAGGCATATTGAAAATTTCACTTTTTGCAAAATTCTGTAATTCATCTCTAAATTTAGAATCGGATACTAAATAATTCTCCCAAGGTGAACTTAAACCAATTTTTCTGAAATTTATAATTTCTTTTGGTAGTTTGTTTTCCATTGTGGATTTTAGAATATATTTTCCTTTTTTGCCTGAAAATAACCATTTATCATCTAGTGTTCCCAATCCAGCAATTAGTCTTTGGTCTAAAAAAGGCTCACGACATTCTATAGATGCGCCCATAGTACAACGATCATTTCTATCTAAAAGGGAGCACATATAAGTATGTTGATCAAAATATAAGGCTTGTCTCTGCAAATTATTGGGATACAATTCTTGCGCTTCTTTTAGTATTTGATAACGATATTCGTTTGTAGGTTTTGTTTTTTTTCCGTAAAACGAATTAATATCATCCGGATAAATACTGGTTCCGTTAAAAAGAATCAAATCAGATTGGTCTCTAATTTTTGAATAACGCATCAGTTTATCAAATCTAGGATTGTTATTGAAATAGTCTAGATTACTTAAAAATGAAATAGTTTTTAATAATGAAGGATTTTTTAAGGCTTTGTAACGAACATAGCCACCCATTAATTCATCGGCACCTTCGCCGGAGAGTAAAACTTTTACTTTAGAGTTTGCTAATTTGGAAACTGCCAGCAAATGAGGTTCGTTAAGATGCATTAGTGGTTCATCTTGAAAATAAGTTGATTCCACAAGATTGTCAAACAAAAAATCACCTTCAACTTTTATCGTATTGAATTCATATTTATAGTCTTCGGTAATTTTTTTTGCTAAATAAGATTCGTTATGATGCTCTTCAGAAAAACCAATATTAAAAGTTTGTATATTTTTATAGCTTTGATGGTATAAGGATGATAAAATAGAACAAGAATCTAAGCCTCCGCTGAGTAAAACACCAACAGGAGCATCACTTACCATGCGTAGTTTTACAGATTCGAAAAAGGTTTCCTCAAACCATTGTTTGGGATTTGTAATCTGATTATGGTTTTGTATTTCTTCTTTTAGATTCCACCATTTTGTGGTTTTTGTATTTCCATTTGCATCAATAATCATGTAATGTCCTGGTAAAAGCTTATTTACATTAGTGTATAATGTATTTTCTCCAGCAACAAATCTGTTAAAGAAATATTCTTCTAATCCGCTTTCTGATATTTGTATAGGAATTCCTGCTGCAAAAAGAGCTTTTTGTTCTGATGCAAAGTATAAAGTGTTTTGATACAACGAATAATACAATGGTTTTACACCCATTCGATCTCTTGCCAAAACTAATTTTTTATCTTCTTTGTCCCAAATGGCAAAGGCAAACATTCCGTTTAGGCGGGACAACATTCGTAAACCATATAGTTCATATAGTTTTAGTAAAACTTCGGTATCGGAACCTGATTTTAATGTAATTCCTTTATTTTCTAATTCGGGATAAAAAGATTTGTAATTGTATATTTCGCCGTTAAAAATAATAACATATCTTCCATTTTCAGAATAAAAAGGTTGGTGTCCAGCGGAAGAAATATCAATAATTGACAATCGTCTGTGACCAAATCCAATATTATTTTCGATAAAAATTCCAGCATCGTCCGGTCCTCGATGTTCGAGAACATCACGCATTTTTAAGAGCTGATTTTCGTCAATAGATTTGTTGTTAAGGTGAAAAATTCCGTTTATACCACACATAAGTTAATTAGATTTGGTATTAATTAATTTATGATATTCGTCTGCTATTTTTTTCATATTAACAGCATAATTGGCATTGTTTTCAATAAATTTTCTGTTTTCTAGAACTGCTTTTTGTCTAATTTCAGGATTTTGAAAAGACCAAATGATTTCCTCGGCTAATTTTTTACTATTTTCAGATTCAACTAAAATACCATTTTCTTTTTGATTAATCCAACTTCTATTTCCAGGTAAATCAGTCACAATTGGAAAGCTTCCACAAGCCATCGCTTCAAATAAAGATGCAGAAACGCCTTCGGTTGTAGGCATACTTATATATAAATTTGATTGTTGTAAAAGTTTTGGTAAATCATTATTATTAATTCTTCCAGTAAAGATTACTTGATTTTCAATGTTTAATTCTTTGCTAAGCAATTTCAATTTTTCAAACAATATTCCGTCACCTATAATAGTTAATTCGAACGGAATTTTTTGTTTTTTTAGAGATGAGAAAGCTCTCAAAATAATTTCATGCTTATATTCTGGAAGCAGAGATCGTGTTACAATTGCTCTTAATTTTGGTTCATTCGTGGTGTCACGATATTCAAATAAAGATAGATTTATACCTTTTGGCAAAATCATAACTTTAGACATATTTACGTCACTTTTTTTCATGTGTTCAGCCATAACTGGACCCCAAGCGTGTATTAAATCAGCTTTTTTGAAAGCGTAATTTTGAATAATTTTCTTAAATGGATATAACGGAGAATTTTCAGGCCACAAATCTGTTATTCCTTGTTGTGCAATTGCTATTGGCTTTATTCCTGAGAGAGCCGCTAAAAAACCATAACTAGTGGTTCTTTCTGCAATAACCATGTCGGCATTAAATTTTTTTGCAATACTTCTTATCGTTAGAAATGACTTAGCAAGTTCAACAAGTCTTTTTAATCTAGAAACACCAGTGCTTCGGGTTTGTAATTCCCAAGAAACAATTTCGAAATCGCCAAATTCCTTCAAACCATTCATCCAAGTAATGGCGTCGGCTCTGTAAGTTTCTCCAAGAAAAAGAATTCGTTTTTTTTGCATTATAATATGTTATTCTTCGGTTTCTAAAGCACGGTTTAAAAACTCGTTTAGTGGTTTTAAAGCAATTAATTTTTGAGCTATTTTTTTTGAAAAATCTTTGTCTAAAAATAATTTATCGTCAATTTTTTGAGAGCAAGTATAACTTTTTAGTTTTAGAAATTCGATCGCAGGATGATTGGGTTCGTAACCTTTTGGTGCTTTTTTTAACACATTTGCCTCTTCTCGACTTATGGCATTGAATTCTTTTTTAAAAGTTGGATTGTTTACAATTGCCTCCAAATCATCATAAAAAAATGCAATTTCTTTTCGAATGCTTTTTAATTCGTTGGCTTCTGGACACCAAACGCCACCTGCAATAAACGAGCTTCCTTTTTCGAAATGTATGTAATAACCAGGACTATTTTTTCTATTTTTATTAGTAGTTAGCCAAAGCGCAATGTTGGTTTTGTATGGTTGTTTGTCTTTAGAGAAACGAATATCGCGATTGATACGGAAAGTACAATTCTTAATTTCTAATAAATCTAACGATTTGTCTAGAGGCTTCATTTCTTCTAAAACGGATGCGATAAACTGATGATAGTCTTTTTTGTAATTTTCGTATCGTTTTTTGTTGGCGTGCATCCATTCTGTGTTGTTATTGGCTTTTAGGTCGTCAATAAACTGAATTGCTTCTTTGGTAATCATCTTACAAATGTTTTTTTAAATCTTCTTCAGAAATATAACCTATGTTTTTCCAGATTTCTTTTCCGTTTTCATACAGAAGTAAAGTTGGTAACGCCTCTATTTTTAGCTCTTCACATAAGGTTTTATTTTCATCGGCATCAATTTTTATAATAATTACTTTGTCTTTTAGCTCGACTTTCATTTTTTCTAAATAAGGAGCCATCTTCTTGCACGGACCACACCATTTAGCATTAAAATCGATTAAAACTTTTTTGTCTGAAATTAGTAGTTTTTCATATTCGGCTTTTGTCATTCCAATTTTTGCTGAGCTTGGTTTAGAATAACCAGCGGCATTCCATTTCATAATGCCACCATCAAGGTTGTATATGGTTGTAAAGCCCAATTCGTTTAGTTTTTCAGCCGCTTGTCCACTTCTTCCACCTACTTTGCAATATACAAAAATGGGTTTTGTTTTGTCATAATTACTAGCTTTAGCTACAAAATCGCTTCCGTTCCAGTTTACGTTTGTTGCATTTTCAATATGTTCTACGGCATACTCTTCGGGTGTTCTAACATCAAGTAATTGAGGTTTTTCAGTAGTTTGTAGCTTTTCTGCAAAAGATTTTACATCAATAGTTTGTATTGCTTTTGAAGTTTGTCCTTTACAACTTATAAAAAGTAGACTTATTAATAGAATAGAAATTATTTTTTTCATTTTTAAATTTTTAGCTAATATAAACATTAAAGATTAAATATTTTATAACTCTGATGAGTCGATTTTACAATATTTTCTGTTCGTTCAGAATGTGTGTCGGAAATAAATAACTGTCCAAAATCATCATTATTGACCATAGCTACAATTTTTGCTACACGAGTTTCGTCTAGTTTGTCAAAAATATCATCAAATAATAAAATCGGTTTTTCGCCACTTTGTTTTTTTACAAATTCAAACTGAGCCAATTTTAGAGCAATCAAAAAAGACTTTTGTTGTCCTTGTGACCCAAATTTCTTGATAGGGTAGTTCTCTATATTAAATGATAAATCATCTTTGTGAATTCCAACACTTGTATATTGTAATGCCCTGTCTTTATTTATATTTTCTTGTAAAAGTGATAATAAATCCTGATTTTCTAACTGACTTTCATATTCCAATTGTACCGTTTCGGAGGAATTGGATATATTTTGATAAAATGAATTGAAAATAGGAATAAAATCATTTAAAAATTGCTTTCTTTTTTCAAAAATATTTTTTCCATAAGCATTCAATTGCTCGTTATAAATATCTAAAGTTTCCGTTTCAAAAATACGATTTACGGCAAAATATTTAAGCAATGCATTGCGTTGACTTACTACTTTTTGGTACAAAATTAATTCTTGCAAATAGTGATTATCTAATTGCGAAATCACACTATCGATAAATTTCCTTCTGGTTTCGCTTCCTTCTCGAATTAAATCTGCATCAGTTGGCGAGATAATAACCAACGGAATAAAACCCAAATGATCTGAGAATTTTTCGTATATTTTTCCATTGCGTTTCAGGATTTTCTTTTGTCCTTTTTTTAAACTGCAAAGAATAGTTTCAGAACGATTTTGTTTTTCGAATTCGCCATCAATCACAAAAAAATCTTCGTTATGCTTTATGTTTTGGACGGCTAATGTATTAAAATAGCTTTTTCCAAACGACAAATGATAAATCGCATCGAGCACATTCGTTTTTCCAACACCGTTTTTTCCTACAAAACAATTTATTTTGTGCTCAAATTCGAAACTTGCTTCATCAAAATTTTTAAAATTAAATAAGGAGATTTTTTTTAGATACATATAATAGGTAGAAATGCCTGTTTTTAACTATATATTGTCGTACATTTCAATTAGGATTGCAAATTATTAAAAATAACCGTAAAACATCTTTTATTTATGAATAAAAATTTTATTTTTGCAGCTCATTAAATTAAATACAAATGGCAACTTATAATAAAAGAGGATATAAAGCTCCAAAACCTGAAGAAGTAAAAGTAGAAACTGACGTAAATGATATTGAGAACACAATCAATGTTGATGAAAAAGACAGTACAACGGCTAATGTTTTAAATACATTAGACGAAACAGCTTCTAAAACGGAAGAGTTTGTTGCTAAAAATCAAAACATCATTTTATCAATAGTTGGTGGAATTGCGTTGCTTACAGCAGGTTATTTGTTGTATAACAAATTTGTTTCTGGACCAAAAGAGAGCGAAGCAGCAAGTGATATGTTTCAAGCACAACAGTATTTTAAGAAAGCTGTAGAAGGAACTGGAACCGCTAGTGATTCTTTATATAATTTGGCCTTGAATGGTGGAGATGGAAAACAAGGATTTTTAGATATTATAAAAACTAATTCTGGTACTGATGCTGGTAATTTAGCTGAATACTATGCTGGAATGGCTTTATTAAATACCAAGAAATTTCAAGCAGCAATAGATCATTTGTCAAATTTCAAATCAGAAGATGCTTTTACATCTGCTATGGCGATTGGTGCAATAGGTGATGCTAATGCAGAATTAAAAAAACCAGAACAAGCTTTAGAGTTTTATGTAAAAGCAGCTGAAAGTAATAAAAATGAAATGACAACACCACGTTTTTTACTAAAAGCAGGGCAAACAGCAATGTCATTAGGTAAAAAAGCAGATGCATTAAAATATTTTACAGATATTAAAGATAACTTTGAAGTAACTCCAGAAGCTCAGAATATCGATGCTTTGATTGGAATGGCACAATAAACTAGATTTTAGATTTTAGATTTCAGATATAAGATTTCTGAAATCTAAAATCTAAAATCTGCAATCTTAAATTAGGATGGCTACAGCAAATAAAAATTTATCTAATTACGATAAAAACACAATCCCAAACGCGAAAGACTTTCGGTTTGGGATTGTTGTTTCTGAATGGAACGATCATATTACAGAAGGATTATATTCAGGGGTAATTGAGGCGTTAACCGATTGTGGTGCATTGCACAAAAACATTATCCGTTGGAGTGTTCCTGGAAGTTTTGAGCTCATTTACGGCGCAAAAAAAATGATTGAAACACAAAAACCTGATGTAGTAATTACTATAGGTTGTGTGATAAAAGGTGAAACCATGCATTTTGAGTTTGTTTGCGAAGGCGTAACACAAGGAATCAAGGATTTGAATGTTTTGTCTGATGTGCCTACTATTTTTTGTTTGTTAACGGACAATTCCGAACAACAATCTATAGATAGAAGTGGAGGAATTCACGGAAACAAAGGAACTGAAGCGGCAATTGCTGCCATAAAAATGGCTTACTTACGACAACAAGCTAATTTGGGTTTTCACCAAAGCGAAAAATTATTAAGTGCAAATCAGTTGCAAATTGAAGGTTTACCTTTGAAAATAGAAGAGTAGATTATGAAATATTTACTTCAAATTCTTTTTTTATTCTTTTTTGGATTCTGTCAATCTCAAATTAAAATAAATGAAGGTTTAAAAAGAGAATTAGACGATATTCTCCAATCTGATCAAATTCTTCGAGAATATTCCAATTCAGAAATTACTGAAATCCGGAAAGACGAAATTTTAAAAATTACAGGATACTCAAAAGAAGAGTTGAGTAAAAATATTTGGAAATTAGTCAATAAGCAAGATTCAATAAATCTTATCAGAGTCGAAAATATAATCTCTAAATACGGTTATCCAGGCAAATCACTTGTAGGAGAACCAACAAATAAAGCTGTTTGGTATGTAATTCAACATTCAGAAAAGATCCCTAAATACTTTTCATTAATTCAAAAAGCGTGGAAACAGAAGCAAATACCATTTACTTTGGTTGCGATGATGCAAGATAGAATGTTAATGTACAAAGGGGAAGAACAAATTTATGGAACTCAAGGAGCTGGAAGACATATTTTGAATAAAGATAATGAAGAAGTTTTTTTTAATTTTATTTGGCCGATAAAAAACACTAAAAAAGTAAATAAACTTCGAGAAAAAGCAGGATTTGAAAATACAGTTGAAGAAAATGCTAAAAATATGGGAATGGAATACACCATATTTACTCTTGAGGACTACAAGAAATTAAAAATCATAGAATTTAAAAAACATTAAAATAATAAGTTTAAATAATCTGTAAATTAAAGTTTTACAGATTATTGTTTTTAACTAATGTTTTCTAGGAAAATAAAAAACCTTTTTCATACATTTACCAAATGAAACAAAACACAAATACACAATATTATTATCTTATTCTTTCTAAAAGAACAGGATAGTAGTGTCGTATTTTTATAATAACACAAGTCTGGTTCTTTTTAGAACCAGACTTTTTTTTTAAACTAAATTATCATGAAACAACAATTTGAAAATTACACGGAAGAAGATTTAAAAGTTTGGACTATTTTATTTGAAAGACAAGCTGAAAACTTAAAAAATAAAGCAGGTCAAGATTATTTAAACGCTTTAACCAAAATGGAAAGCTGTTTGAATGCTAATGAGATGCCTAATTTTGAAAAAATTAATAATTGGTTTTCTAATCAAACGGGTTGGGAAATAGAATGTGTACCAGGATTGATTCCTGTGGAAGATTTTTTTATGTTATTAGCAGCAAAAAAATTTCCGTCTTCTACTTGGTTGCGCACCATGGATAAATTAGATTATTTGGAAGAACCAGATATGTTTCATGATGTTTTTGGGCATATTCCATTATTATCATTACCTGTTTATTCAGAATTTATACACCAATTTGGAATTCTTGGAAAAGCAATGATACATGATCATGAAAAATTGATTATGTTGCAGCGTTTGTATTGGTTTACTATTGAATTTGGATTAATTTTAGAGTCAAATAATCAAAAAATTTATGGAGCTGGAATTTTATCTTCTTACGGTGAATCAAATAATTGTTTGATTTCTAATCAAATCGAGCGTATCGATTTTGATATCGAACGAATTATAAATACACCGTTTTGTACTTCAGAAATGCAGAATAAATATTTTATTATTGCGAATTTTGATGAATTGAAAAAAGCCATACTTAAATTAACTAAACAATGGATGCATTATGAGCTGGAAGATAGAAAATAATAGACTTTGCCGTGATTTTGATTTTAAAACTCAAACCGATTTGGCTAATTTTTTGGTTTTAGTTGCTAAAAAGGCTGATGCCGTAAATCATCATCCAGACGCAACGATTAGTAAATGTTCTCATTTACGATTAGACTTATTTACACATACTGCAAATAAAATAATGGATTTAGATAGAGAATTAGCCCAAAGTATTTCGGATATTTATAATGATTTGGTGTAAAAGGGTTTTGCAAAAAATAATTATATATTTATTTTTTTAGTATCTTCTTAACTATGTTAACCAAAACCTTTTCCTTAAATTTGTAAGCGATGTTTATAATTTAATACCTAAAACCCAATAGTGTCAAGCATAATTCAATTACTTCCTGATCATGTAGCCAATCAGATTGCCGCTGGCGAAGTCGTTCAGCGACCTGCATCAGTAGTCAAAGAATTGTTAGAAAATGCTATCGATGCAGGAGCTTCCGATATTAAACTGATTTGTAAAGAAGCAGGAAAAGTATTGGTTCAAGTCATAGATAATGGTAAAGGAATGTCGGTCACCGATGCGCGTTTGTGTTTCGAGCGTCATGCCACTTCAAAAATTCGTCAAGCAGAAGATTTATTCGATTTGCATACCAAAGGTTTTCGTGGTGAAGCTCTGGCATCTATTGCTGCTATTGCGCATGTAGAAATGAAAACCAAGCAAGATCAAGAAGAATTAGGAACACATATTATCATTGAAGGAAGCAAATTTGTATCGCAAGATGTTGCTGTTTTGCCTAAAGGGACTTCATTTTTAGTCAAAAATTTATTTTTTAATATTCCAGCGCGTCGAAATTTCTTAAAATCGGATATTGTCGAATTGCGTCATATTATCGATGAATTTCAACGAGTAGCTTTGGCGCATCACAATATTCATTTTACTTTTTATCATAACGGAAGCGAATTGTTTAATTTGCCACAATCAAACGCAAGACAAAGAATTGTCAATATATTTTCGGGTAAAACCAATGAAAAACTGGTTCCTATTCAGGAAACTACTGATATTGTATCGATACAAGGATTTATAGGAAAACCAGAATTTGCCAAGAAAAACAAAGGAGAACAATTCTTTTTTGTGAACGACCGATTTATAAAAAGCGGTTATTTACATCACGCTATTATGAATGCTTACGAA
>NZ_JAYSSZ010000303.1:0-6276 GCF_043720215.1 Flavobacterium sp.
GTAAAAATTGCTCAGGATGGCGAAATTCTTTGTAAAGGACCAAATGTAATGATGGGTTATTATAAAGACGAAGCACAAACAAAAGAAGTTCTTAAAGAAGGTTACTTTCATACAGGAGATATTGGAGAAATTGATAGTGAAGGTTTCTTAAGAATTACAGATCGTAAGAAAGAAATGTTTAAAACCTCTGGCGGAAAATATATTGCACCACAATTACTAGAAAATACGATGAAGCAGTCCCGTTTTATAGAGCAAATTATGGTAATTGGAGATGGTCAAAAAATGCCTGCCGCTTTCATTCAACCTAATTTTGATTTCATAAAAGAATGGGCAACATTGCACAATATAACTTTAGGGAATACAAATGAAGAAATAATAGCCAATCCAAAAGTTATTGAACGAATTCAACAAGAAGTAGATTTATTAAACGAGAAATTTGGTAATTGGGAAAAAATAAAACGTTTTGAACTCACACCTGATTTATGGACAATTCCTGCTGGTCATCTTACTCCAACATTAAAACTAAAGCGCAAAGTAGTCCTAGAAAAATACCACGGACTGTACGAGAAAATATACAACTAGCTTTTTCAATAGTGTCGTCTAAAGAAACTATACTATTTGATAAAAAATATAAACCATGACATTACATCATCTCGTTAGAGAACCAAAAATAAAATTAGGTAAGAATCCAGTATTAGTATTACTTCATGGTTATGGTAGCAACGAAGAAGATTTATTTTCTTTTGCTAATGAATTACCAGACCATTATTATGTAATTTCGGCTCGTGCACCTTATAACTTAATGCACGGAAGTTATGCTTGGTATGCTATAAATTTTGATGCTGATGAAAACAAATTTTCAGATTTAGATCAAGCTAGAACTTCTCGAGATTTAATAGCTAATTTTATAGATGAATTAATTGCTAATTACCCAATTGATGCTAATGATATAACACTTGTAGGTTTTAGTCAAGGTTGCATTTTGAGTTATGCAATTGCTTTATCTTATCCTAAAAAAATACAACGTGTGGTTGCTATGAGTGGTTATTTTAATACTGAAATTACAAAAGAAGGTTTTGAAAATAATGATTTTAGCAAACTAAAAATCTTTGCTTCTCATGGCTCTGTAGATCAAGTTATTCCTGTAGATTGGGCTAGAAAAGCGAAACCTATGTTAGATACTTTAGGAATTGAAAACGTGTACAAAGAATACCCTATTGGACATGGAATTTCTCCACAAAATTTTTATGATTTAAAGAATTGGTTGGAAAAAATTTAAACACAAAATTCACGAAGAATAGAAGAACACATATGTAAGTCTTCATGAACTTTGTGTTTAAAAATTACTGTTGCGGATAAAGTAATGTTTCAGCTGTTTCAAAAGTTATGGAATCATCTTTTTCTATAAAATATTTAATAATGATTTCTCCCCAACCTGACGTGCCTGTAAAATCAGCAATTATCCAACGGTGGTTTAAGAATCGAACTTTATTTATTACCATTCCGTCATAAGGAATTAGTTTGTTTCCAGCAGGATTTGAGTTCAAATCCATTAATTTCTCTTTTATTTGAGGCATTAATTTATTTACATCGTAATTTTCTAAATAGTCAATAGCTTTATCATTATGAGCTAACGAAAAATAATCACCATCTTCTTTTTCGTCAACAATTTTAGTAAGACTGTCAGTCATTTTGACTCTAAATTTTTCTGCACGATCTGCATCAAAATTAAATTTTTTTGTCGAATACATGTATTGAAAAATATTCAATAAGACAGAAAATATCAATCCGTATAAAACCAGTTTCTTCATTTTTTATATATTAATTATTAAATTATCGTAAGCCAAAAACACATTATTAGGTAGTTTTTTTTGAACCTCTTCGTGAAAACCAAGAATATGACTAATATGAGTTAAATACGCTTTTTTTGGTTGCACAATAGTAATAAAATCTAAGGCTTCTTGCAAATTAAAATGTGTATTATGTGGTTCTTCACGCAAGGCATTTATAACCAATACTTCCAGATTTTTTAGTTTATCAATTTCTTCACTTTCAATCGATTTTACATCAGTTAAATAAGCAAAATTATCAAATCGATATCCGAAAACCTGCAAATTTCCATGCATAACATTAATTGGAATTATTTTTTTTGAATCAATGACAATAGAAATATTATTTACTACCTCTATAGGAAGAACACCTGGCGAACCTGGATATTTATTTTCCGTTTCAAAAATATAATCGAAACGTCTTTTCAAATTATTCAATACCCTAGTATGCCCATAAATAGGAATATTTCCTTGCTTGAAGAAAAACGGACGAATATCGTCTAAACCTGCAGTATGATCAGAATGTTCGTGCGTAAATAAAATAGCATCAATGTGTTGACAACCAGAAATCAACATTTGCTGTCTAAAATCTGGACCGCAATCTATTACAAATGATTTATCTTCCCATTCGATCCAAACAGAAACACGTAAACGCTTGTCTTTTGTGTCTAAACTATGACAAACAGAATGCTGACTTCCTATAACAGGAATGCCTTGAGAAGTACCAGTACCTAAAAAATTGACTTTCAATTAAATTATTTTTTACAAAAATAAAGATTATTTTTATGTAAAGCTTTCTATTTTATTAACTTTGCAATGTATTATCCCCAATGATGAGAAATTTAGAAAACGAAATTACGCTAAAAGGAGACAAAGTTATTGAACAAATACCTTCAACAACTGATAAGGCTTTGCGTATTAACCTTAACGATAACATCTACGGAACCTTTGCAGAAATAGGTGCTGGACAAGAAACTGTTCGTCATTTTTTTAGAGCTGGTGGTTCCTCTGGTACAATTGCAAAAGCAATGTCTGCTTATGATAAAGACTTTAGTGATGCTATTTACGGTATTGAAGATGATGGCCGTTATGTAACTGAAAATCGTTTGCGAAAAATGTTAAATCATGAAATTGATTTAATTGAAGAGCGTTTGGATAGAGAAAAACATCCTACAAAAATGTTTTTTAGTTATGCTAATACTGTGGCTACGATAGATTTTGCAAAACAATTTAAAGGTCACGGTTGGGTAGGAATTAAATACCAAATAGATTCTGACGAAAGCTATAACGAGATATTACTTCACATCCGTTTTAAAGAAACTGATGCAAAACTGCAACAAGAGACTCTAGGAAAACTAGGTGTAAACCTAATATATGGTGCGTTTTACAAATACAATGACCCAAAAAGATTGTTGCGTTATTTGTACGATCACATAGATAAAGACCAACTAGAAATAGATACTATAAATTTCTCAGGTCCTCGATTTGCAGATGTCGATAATCGATTAATGAGTTTACAATTAGTAAAAAATGGAATGACCGATGCTGTAATGTTTGATCCAACGGGAAAAAATATATTACCAGCAGCTGTTTTATACAAAAAAAACATATTGGCTTTACGCGGAAGTTTCCGTCCTGTAACTAAGGTTAATATGGATATGTACGAGAAATCGTTACAAATGTTTGTAGATGGAAATAAAGTAAAGAAAGAAAACACATTAGTCATATTCGAAATTACGCTTTCTAATCTTCGCTCTGACGGAGAAATAGACGAAAGAGATTTTATGGATAGAGCCGAATTGCTTTGTGCATTAGGACAAACGGTTATGATTTCGAATTTTCAAGAATACTTTAAAGTAGTTGAATATTTTTCTAATTATACCAAAGCTCGTATGGGATTGGCGTTAGGTGTAAACAACTTAATTGATGTTTTTGATGAGAAATACTATCGCCATTTAAGCGGTGGAATTCTTGAGGCTTTTGGTAAATTATTTTACCGTGATCTAAAAGTTTTCTTATATCCTATGGAAGATGAAAACGGCGAAGTGGTAAACTCACAAAACCTAAAAGTACATCCTCGTATGAAGGAATTATATAAGTTCTTTGCCTACAATGGAAAAGTAACGGATATTACAGATTATGAAAGAGAAAACCTTAAAATTTTCTCTCGTGAAGTCCTTAAAATGATTAACAATAAAACGCCAGGTTGGGAAAAAATGCTTCCTGAAGGTATTGCAGAGTTAATAAAAAAAGACCATCTTTTTGGGTATGACAATACTAAGGTTTTAGAAAAAGTTTAAAAAATATAATAATATAAATGAATCCTGAATTGTAAAAACAGTTCAGGATTTTTTTATTAATATGAGTATATTTGAATGTATATATTAAACAAAAGTAACTAAATGGATAAATCCGATTTTTTAAATACTATTACTCTAATTAACGTTTTTGTAATGTTGCTTCTCGCTTTATTTTTGCTAACAGTAAATACAAAAAACAAGATTTCAAACAGACTTTTTGCGAGTTTTCTTATACTTACAGCATTCGATTTGAGTAGTTTTTTTACCGACAAATATTTTGAAACTAATTTGAAGTTTGAAGTTTTTAGAATGACAGCTAGTTTGTTAATCATGCCCATTTTCTATTTGTATGTAAAAGCAGTTTGCCATTCAGATTTTCGATTAAAACCAAAACACTTAGCACTAATAATTCCGTTTTCAATTGCAAATTTAGTATTTATTCCAAGGTTTTATTTAGCGACCACAGTTGATACTATTTATATTTATGAGCACTTTAAGCAAATGTTAGAAATACGCTTTTTCTATATTCTGGCAGAGCTACAATATGCTTTTTATATTATTTCGGTTTTTATAATTCTAAAAAAATACAAAGAAGTTTATTTAGAGAATTATACCAATGCGAATAACTCATCCTACAAATGGTTGTTTCAAATGACTGTGTTTTTTCTAATTGCTCATTGTATTGTTTTCTTTAAATCTGTGATAAGATATACTGATTACAACGTGCTTCTCAACTCGTCGAATTTAAGTATTGGAACGATTGCGTTAATTATAAGTTGCTGGTTTGTATTGAAAGCGTTAAACAATCCTGAGCTTTTTAAAAGTGTCGATTCAAATATGTTATTGGTAAATGAAACCCTAAACACAAAAATCGTTTCAACAGAAAAAGAATCATTCGAAGCTCCAAAATCCGCAGAAATCATTTCACAAATTGAATATGTAAAAAAATATGTTTTAGAAAACGAATCCTATCTCGAACCATCATTAACAATACAAGAATTATCTAACCAAGTTACTATTCCTGTTCGAGATTTATCTATTTTGATTAATCATCACATGAATCAACATTTTTTTGATTTCATAAATGAGTATCGAATACAAAAAGCCATGCAAATTTTAAAAGATCCGTCAAAAAGTAAGTTTACTATTTTAGAAATTCTTTATGAAGTGGGTTTTAATTCAAAATCATCTTTTAATACTGCTTTCAAAAAATACACCAATCAAACCCCTACAGAATTCAGAAACTCATAATTATAAAGGCTTTGTAAAAAGTCGAACGTTACTAAAACAAAGTCGAACTAATTTAATTACTACAAATTGGTTCGCCTTTTTTCATTCGGTCGCCAATATTAAACTTCTGGTGCAATTTTGCTTCAAATTAATACTAACAATTAAAAATTTGAAACTATGAAAATTACATCTTTATTTATTTTATTTCTAATACCTTTCTTTTGTTTAGCACAATTAAAAGAAAATGATTCTAACCTAAAAAATCAAATTTCTGAAGAGAAATACGTCTTAATAAACGGTATTGAACAATGGATTACTATAAAAGGAAATAGTTCGAAACCTATTATATTGTTTATTCACGGAGGACCAGGAAGTCCAATAAGTCCTTACGTTGATGTTTTATACAAAGATTTAGAAAAGGATTTTATTATTGTTCAGTGGGATCAGCGAGGAACTGGAAGAACTTACGGACAAAATTCACCGCCTGAAGAATTAACTCCTGAATATTTGAAAGCTAATCCTTTAACAATCGAACAAATGACTAGTGATGGAGTTGAAGTATCAAAATATCTTTTGAAACATTTAGGAAAACAAAAAATCATACTTACTGGCACATCTTGGGGTTCAGCACTTGGAGTAAAAATAGTGACAAAGCAACCAGATCTTTTTTATGCTTATGTTGGACATTCACAAATTGTTAATTCTACTATTGATGAAGAATTTTATACTAAAATTTATAAAATGGCAGAAGACAAAAATGACAAAGAGGCTTTAGAAATATTAAATTCTATAGGCAAACCTCCTTATAATAGAGCAAAAAATGTAGGTTTGTTATTTAGAGTTTTAAAAAAATACGAAAGAGCAAATTCAACACCTGCTCCAGACAATTGGTTTCAACTTTCTCCAGCTTATGATAA
>NZ_JAYSSZ010000304.1:0-6276 GCF_043720215.1 Flavobacterium sp.
CAGTTCGGAAGCGATTTTAGGTGTAAAAATCTCAAAAGTGAGAAGATAAATATTCACGATTGTAGTAACCAGAGTCGATTCGGCACTGAGCCATAACGTCCCCGCGCTACAAGCAGTTTGGGACTAAATTAAGCCTATTCTTCGGATTTGCCAAATCATCCAAGTACAAAACCATATTTAAATTAAGCCAAATGCCCAAATTGCTTGTAGCGTGTGTTGGTGGCTGGACTTTTGGGCGGTTTCGTTCTATTTTACTTATTTCCTTTTGCTCGGTTGTGTGTTTTACAAAGCATTTCACAGTTTTTTATGTCTGTCGCACCGCCTTTACTCCACGCTGTAACGTGGTCAGCGTCCATTTCTGCTAATTTCCATATTTTCGTTTTGTTAGCATCGTGTCCAATGGCACAATGTGAACAGTTTGAAATTCCTTTTTTTTCGGCTTCTGCTGTCTGAATAGCACAAGTAGATTTTTTTGTTGCTTCGTCAAATATTCTAACTTCTAATAATTTTGTGTCTGTTGAGCCACCCAGAATAAATTCAAAAATTCCTTTTCGGGTTTTTACATAAGGGTCGGAATAAAGTTTCTTAACTTGTTCTGAAACTGTTTTTGAATTGTAAGGTTGTTTGCGATACGTTTCATAAAGTCTGCCATATTCAAGTCCTTTCATTTCGCTTTCTACGTCTGTAAAGACGGTAGAAACCCAGTCAATTACACTTGTAAAATAGTTTTTCAATTCGGTTATGTTTTTGTCAAATCTGTGTCTGCTCATATAATCGCCTACATTGTCTTTGCTTACCCATTCCAAAGCTCTTTCTAAATATTCTTGTCGGTTTGCACTTCCTGAAACGTAAGCGCTCCATTTTTGAATGTTTGCGTTTTGGCTGTTGCTAAATTCTTCTTTTCCAAGTGTTACAAATGGACCAGAATAAACTGCGTTTAAAAGTTCTTGATTATTCAGTGGAACACCTGCAATATTAATAGTTTTAAACCATTCTTTTATTTCGCTTTCTGTGCCTTCACATTCGTAAATTAAAAGTTTGGTATCTAATATTTTTTGTTGTTTGTCGGTTGCAATACCACTAAAATATTGCTCCATTCCGTTTTCGTCTTTTATGGCGAATTTGTTTGTTACAAATCTACCAAAACTTGTAATTCGTTGTTGTCCGTCTAAAACTTCAAGACTGTCTTTGCTGATTTTGTTGAAGTAAATTAGTCCTAACGGATAACCTTTTAAAATTGACGAAATAACTGCAACATCTCTTTTTCCGTCTGCATAAATATAGTTTCTTTGGTATTCAGGTTGAATTGTCAAAGTTCCCGACAAACCAAACAAGCCTTTGCCTTCCAATTCATTGTAAATGAATCCTTCACAAATGTCTTTAACTGTTATATCTGATCTTAAAGTAGTTTCCATTATTTCTTATGCTTTATTAATACTCTTGTATAGACTTTTTCTAATTGATTGTTTCTGAAAACCACACCACTTGCATTCAAATCGTATGTGCCAGGTTTTCCAAATTTATCTAAGTATGCTTGTTTGCAATCAGCAGAAGAGTATATTTTAGTTTTTTGTTTATATAAATCTAGATTTTCACACATTCCAACTATCTCAAATTGTTCAGGCGAATATTTGTCTAAAAAGCTAATAGGAACACCCATTACACCATCGTAATCACTTGGTATAGCATCTGTAAATGGAACTTCGATAGCACTGTAATTTTCATAATTTAAATAACCAATTCCTTTTACTTCTTTGTGTTTACTGAATTTTAAATTATCGTCAAAAGTCATAAGAGGCATTTTTAAATGTCGTCTTCCGTGGTCAATATTGGTATACCAACAGCAATTTCTGAACTTTACCAAACCAGTTTCTTTATCAAAAACACCTTCTGCGTAGTCATTTGATATTGGGGAAGAAAAAAAAGCGTTACCTGCTTTGAAACCATTACCTAACCAAATTTTATTTTCTTTAATATATGCAAATAGTTCTTTAAGTCCAATAGAGTTCATACTGCCAATAATTACAAATTGTTTATTAGCTTCCATTATCCACGGTAAGAATTCTCTAAATAATGAAAATGGTGGATTTGTAATAATAATATCTGCTTCGTCTCGTAGTTTTTTTATTTCTTGACTTTTAAAATCACCATCACCTTTTAAGTATTCCCATTCCAAATCATTGACATCAATTTTGCCATCACCAGATTTATCGTGGGTAAGAGTGAAAATTTTACCGTTTTTCACCGTTTTATTTTCGTCAAACTGTGGGTCGTTTGTTTCAAAAAGAGTTGGTTGATATTTGGTTTTGAAATTTTTGCTATCAGGGGCATAACTTGTACTTATGAGTTTTTTTAGTCCAAGTCGTTCAAAATTTTGCGCAAAAAAACTTAGTGAAATTGCTCCATTCAGGGTCGTCACAGGGAAGTAGAATTGTTTTGCGACGAAATACGTTTTGGTTAAATTCCAAATACGCCATTATTTCTTTTTCTATGTCGTGGTATTGAGTATAAAACTCATCATTTTTTGTAGTTTTAGCTTTTGATAAGTTGCTATTCTTTGTTTTCTCCGCCATTGTTGTCCGATTTACGGTAACAATTCTGACGGTTTTCTTTTGTTGGACAGTTGTTTTTAGCCCCGAATTTCCGTTAGTCTTGCCACCAACGTTCTCGCAGCTTGGCGATGTGGCGGATTAAGGAAGCCTAATCTTTCGTTTAAACACTGACTTTGCAAGTACAAAACCAACTTTAAATTAAGCCTAAACCCGCCATATTGCCAAACTGCTGTTAGGCGATCGCCCATTGTTTTTTATTGTTCAATTTTATGCAAATTCAAAATTTATACTTTCTATTTGTTGTCTTGATTCTTGTCTTAATTCAAATGATTTTTTCATTTTTGAACTAATTTCGGCTATCATTTTTTCGTCAGGCAAATTTATCAATGTATTTGCTAAATCTGTATCAGAAACATTAGGAATTGCTGCACCTGTTCTATACATAAACATTTGTTTTAAAAACACTTCTGATTTTAAAAAATATAGTAGATAATAATTGTCAATTTTTATATTTCTCAAAACTCTAAAACCATTTGTGCAAATGCTACCTTCAAAATCTTTATTTACTAAAGCAGTTGCGTGTTTTCTAGTTCCTACTGAATTTCCAGCAATTGCAGTAATAATATCGCCTTCTTCAATTTCGTAACTTGCTCTGCTTGGTAACTCGTGTACTTGAAGAGTTGTTGAGTTTATTATTTCGTAAGAATGTGTATTAATATCAGAAAGTTCAACATATTCAACTGTTTGATTTTGGTCTTTTAGTTTTCTGCTTTTTACTTTAATTATATCACAAATATCTCCTAAACGAACTGTGTTTGTTTTGTCCAAATTTGAAAACATTTTTCTGTTTTCTGGCGAATAAAAATCATAATCAAATCTACCGTTTAATTCATTGTAATTTATAGAAAATGAATTTTCCTGTTCTACTTGATTTCCTTTTTGAAATTTTTTGAAAGCATCTACTATATCGCTAAAATCCTCATCTAAAATGGGCTGTCCAAAACCATTCTTAATTATTTGACCAAATTTATCTTTTTGATAAGTTGCAGTGCCATTTTTATTTCCTTGATAACCTAATTTTGTAACTCTTCCGAAAAAAATTGGATATTCTCTAACTAAATTTGGAGTGTCTTTTTGTAAAAACAATAATGAAGTTTTTACACCAGTACCAAAAGGAATAAATGTTTCTTGCGGTAAATTAACAATAGCTAGAATTTTTGCTTTTAATTTTATATAATAACGCAAATACTCTAATGAAGGATTTTCGAAATTTCCATTAGGTAAAACTATTGCCAATCTACCACCTTCGTTTAATAGCTGTAAACATCTTTCAATAAATAATATTTCAGCGTTTTGATTTGGATATACAGATTTAGTTTTGTGATATTCATTATTATGATTTGCCCATTTGTGACCTAAATCGAATTTTGAAAGAGTAGAAGTGTTTGTAATTTTAGCACCAAATGGTGGATTTGCTAATACTAAATCAAATCCTGTTGTGTTAGATAAAGAAAGTTTTAAACTGTCTAAATCCTCTAATGTATTTGTACATAAAACATTTGTTTTACCATTTGCTTCCAAAAGTAATTTCATTTTTGCAATTCTTGCAATACTTTTGTTTATATCTGCTCCGTAAAGGTTTTCAGAAACAATTGATTTTGTATCAAGTTCAGAATAATTTTTTTGCAAATATTTTAATGCAGACATTAAAAATCCACCACTACCACACGCTGGGTCAATTATTTTTTCGTTTGGTTTTGGTTGCATCATTTCTACACAAAAGTCAATAACTGGCTCTGGAGTAAAAAATTGACCCCTGCCATCTTTTTCGTGATGAGATAGGAATTTCTGAAAAGCTAAACCTTTTGCATCTTGCGAAGAATTTAGTAGCGAAATACTTTGAATTTTGTTAATGGTAAAACCCAATGCAATTGTGCTAATTCTTATTCTATCATCTGAATCAAAAATATCTTGGTATGCTTTTTTTGTTTCCTCAAATAGATTATTTATTCTTTCGTTAATAGAAAGAATGGCTTTTCCTGTTTTCATCTTATTCCATTCCTCGGCAGAAATGTTGAATTGATTCAGGTTATTATTTTCATCATAAATCTTAATAAATAAGATTTTTACAAACTCTTCTAAAGTTTGTTGAGGCGATAATCCGTCGTTTGCATAAATATAGTTATGAATTTCTTCAAACTTTTTTAAGAGATTATCTTCTTTTGTTAATTCTATTTCAAATAATGAATTCATAATTTACACGTTTGTGACAAATGTAATACACATTTGTGTAAAATAAAAATTTATCTTCCATCTAATTGACTTTCATCCAATTTTCTGTATTTTGGTTTTGTTTCTTCAATACATAAATTTAAGTCTTCATACCAAGGCTTTAAAAGCTTGTGACGTTTAAAATTGTCTTTTGCAGTCAAAATATCAATAGTATAATTTTGTTGTAAATGATTCGGCGATTTTCCTTGATGATTCAACTCTGTACTATTTACAAAAGCGAATTCGTGTTTTCCAGTTTTAAGAAATAAATCAACGCATAGGATATTGAATTCTGAAACCAAAGGACCAGTGCTTTTTATTTTGGTTATTATATCAATTCTTGTCGATGGCATATGTGTTTGTAGAAGCCTAATTGGGGCTTTTAAGTCCCAATAAGCATTCTCATCAAAATCAGTTTCATTGAATGTATCTAACCAGTTTTTTATCTCGTCTTTACTTTCCCAAAGTCCTGTTAAATCTGGCACACCAGCACCGGGATTTGTTTTACTCCAACCAAATTTTGGAAACGTTCCTACGTTTTTATTTTCCCATTCAATTTTTGCTTTTTCGTATGCTAAACTTCCTGATTTATAAATACTAGCAACGTGTTTTTCTCGTTCAATTGAGTGTTTGTTTAACATTGTTAGACAAGAAGATTGTTTTGTTAATCCACTTCTTTTTTCAGAATTTGATTTTACACCTTTACATTCAACTACAAGCCATTCGTCTTTTAATGAACCTTTTTTTCGTAAATAGAAATCTCCTCTTGCGTCTTCACTTTTTGCATTATTTCCACCTTCAGGTTTTTCTTTTATTCTTAATGCTTCATAACCAATTGATTCAGCATATTCTTTAAATAATTCTTCTCCGAGATTACCTAAAATATATCCTTCTGCTCCTGGGCTTTTTTGCAAAACCTCTAAAAATCTTGTTTCGTCAATACCAAATTTTGTGTTGATGTAATTTTTTAATAAATCCATTGTTAGTCTTTAAAGAATTCAGAAATATCGGCATTAAGAGCAATTGCTAATTTTTCCAAAACAGTAATTGACACATTTCTCAAGCCTTTTTCAATGCTTGGAATGTATGTTCTGTCTAAATCAGCAGTTAATGCAAGTGTTTCTTGTGAAATTCCTTTTTCTAACCGTAGTCTTTTAAGATTTTTACCGAATTTTTGCTTAATGTCCATAATGCAAAACTCTAACATTGTAGATTACTATACAACGGACAACTATCAACGTATAATTATTTTTTTTGGGTGGTGGGTGGGCTTGGATTCTTTGTATTGTAAAAAAATAGATTTTGTATTTTACGCTTAATGTCAATGTTTACGGTGTCGCTCACGGGTGTTGCCTAACGTCCCCGCGCTACAAGCAGTTTGGGACTAGATTAAGCCCATTATTCGGATTTGCCAAATCATCCAAATACAAAACCATATTTAAATTAAGCCAAA